>DMDX01000125.1:2133-2628 GCA_003451355.1 Cryomorphaceae bacterium | reverse complement strand
GCTCCTCGCCCAAAGTGGCCACCTACGACCTTCAGCCCGAGATGAGCGCATTTGAGCTCCGGGATGCACTGATTCCCGAATTCGAACGCGGCGAAGCCGACTTCGTCTGCCTCAACTTTGCCAACCCCGATATGGTGGGCCATACCGGCGTGCTCGAAGCGGCCATTGAGGCCTGCGAAACCGTGGACCAGTGCGCCCAAGCGATTGTTGAAGCAGGGCTTCCTCACGGGTACAGCTTCTTTATCCTCGCGGACCACGGCAATGCCGACTGCATGCGCAACCCCGACGGAAGCCCCCACACCGCCCACACGACCCGCCCCGTGCCCTTCTTTCTCGTGACGAACGAACCCACAGAAGGTCTACATCTTACCAATGGTGTATTGGGTGACGTAGCCCCCACCATCCTCGACTGGATGGGCGTACCCCAACCTGCCGCCATGACCGGAACATCCCTTTTGCGCGCATGATCATCCTTAAAACTGCCGACGAAATCGC
>DMDX01000125.1:0-1873 GCA_003451355.1 Cryomorphaceae bacterium | reverse complement strand
ACGAGGGCGACATTATTTCGGTCGACTGCGGAGTACTCATGAACGACTTCTATGGAGACCACGCCTACACCTTTGAAGTGGGTGAAGTGTCCCCTGAGACACGCAAACTGCTTGAGGTAACCAAAGCCTCACTGTACGTGGGCATCGACGCCATGCGCCGCGGCAACCGAGTAGGCGACATCGGACATGCCATCCAAAAGCACTGCGAGCGCGAAGGCTACGGTGTCGTGCGCGAGCTGGTCGGACACGGACTCGGCCGCAAGCTCCACGAAGACCCTCAGGTTCCGAACTACGGAAAGCGCGGCAGCGGCAAGCTCCTTCAGGACGGAATGGTCCTCGCAATCGAACCCATGATCAACATGGGAACCCACCGCGTGCGGCAACTCAAGGACGGATGGAGCATCGTTACGGGCGACGGCAAGCCATCCGCCCACTTTGAACACGACGTAGCGTTGGTCGACGGCTGCCCCGTGGTTCTGTCGACCTTCGACTACATCTACGAAGCCCTTGGGCTTCCCAAAAACGACCCGGTCTTCGCATGATACGTTGGGCCCTACGTTGGATTCCGCGTCCCTGGCTCATTCGCCTCAGCGCTCCACTGCGCTGGCTAGCGCCAGTGATTTACGCCGGATCGAAGTTCACCGACCCCATCAACGGCCGTTCGTACCGCACGTTTCTTCCCTACGGCTACGGCGGAGCCATCCGGCCCAAAGTCCTCGCCCCCGGAACCCACTCCCTGGAGCGCCACCGCCTCCTGTGGCTGTACCTAAAGCGCTACAGTGACTTTTTTACCCGCCCAGGTGAGTTGCTGCACATTGCACCTGAACAGTGCTTCTACCATCGCTTTAAAGACCTTTCCCACCTCAAGGTGCTAACGGGCGATATCGAATCCCCGCTGGCAGACCTGCACTTTGACCTTCATCACATTCCGCTGGAGGCCAACCGATTTGACGTCGTACTGTGCAACCACGTCCTCGAGCACGTTGCAGACGATGCCCAATGCCTGAGTGAACTGTTTCGGGTCATGAAGCCTGGCGGATGGGGCATCTTTCAGATTCCATGGATTCCCGGGCGCACCGCTACCGACGAAGACCCCAGCATTACCGACCCGCGCGAACGAGAGCGCCGCTTTGGCCAGTACGACCACGTCCGCATGTACGGCGAAGACTACGCTGAACGTTTGAGTGCGGCAGGATTCACAGTGGAACGCGTAGACCTCGCCGACCGCATACCCGCCGACGAATACGCGCGCTACCGCCTACCGCTGGGAGAGCCCCTCTTTGTGGCGCGCAAGCCGGTCTAAGCCTTCCCTCTACCCCATAAAAAAAGCCCGCGGTGTCGCGGGCTATTTTCATTCAATTTTTTTGGATTAACCCAAAATGCTCGATAACTCAATAGCCATCTTCTGCTCTTCTTCTTGAGCGAGCAAGGGGTCTACCAAAATTCGGCCAGAGTGCTCGTCAATTGTGATTTTCTTGCGCTGGGCGATTTCCATCTGGCGCTGGGGCGGAATCGTAAAGAACGAGCCCGCAGAGGCTCCGCGTTCAATACTCACGACGGCAAGCCCGTTGCGAACTTTATCGCGAATGCGACGGTATGCACTTAGAAGGCGGTCATCTCCTACAACAGCTGAAAGCGTTTCGCTCTTTGCAAGCAAAAGCTCTTCTTCGCGCTGAGTCTCTAAAATAATGTTGTCCAACTCCTTCTTTTTGAAATCCAAGTGACTTGAGCGCTCTGCAAGTTTGGCCTCAACTGACTCTAGTGATAAGGTTTTGCTTTCGAGCGACGCCTCAAATTCACGAATGTGCTTTTCTGCCAATTGGATTTCAAGTTCCTGAAATTCAATTTCTTTGGCAATCGCATCAAACTCGCG
>DMDX01000132.1 GCA_003451355.1 Cryomorphaceae bacterium | reverse complement strand
TCGGTGAACGGAAAGTAGCTGGGACGCAAGCGAATAGCTGTGTGCGGGCCAAAAAAGGCCTGGGCAAACTCGAGCAGGGTCTGCTTCATGTCGGCAAACGACACGTTGCGGTCGATGTACAAGCCCTCAACTTGGTGAAACATGCAGTGGCTTCGCGACGAGATGGCCTCGTTGCGGAACACTCGGCCGGGAGCGATGATGCGAATCGGCGGCTTGCGCGTCTCCATGGTGCGCACCTGAACGTTGGACGTGTGGGTACGCAGTGCCCAATCTGGGTTGCGGGCCAAAAAGAAGGTGTCCTGCATGTCCCGCGCGGGGTGCTCGGGCGGAAAATTCAGCGCCGTAAAGTTGTGCCAGTCGTCCTCCATTTCAGGGCCCTCAGCCACGGCGAATCCCATGCGGCGAAAAATGTCGACGAGTTCGTCGCGAACCTGACTCACGGGGTGGTGCGAGCCAGGGAGGCTGCCCCAACCTGGACGCGTGACGTCTTCGGCGTGGATACTAACCTTTGGTTTGGCATTCGCAAATTCCGAAACCTTAGACTCTACAGCGGTTTTAAGCTGGTTGAGGAGCTGGCCCACCTCTTTGCGGGCATCGGGCGCGACGGTCTTGAAGTCGCCAAAAAGGTCGTTCATGACGCCCTTGCGGCCTAGGAATCGCAAGCGCAGAGCCTCAGCCTCTTGAGCGTTGGAGGGGGCCGCTGACGCGACCTCGTGGAGGTATTCCTGAATTTTCGCCTGCATCGTCGGGGAATCTGCTATATTTGCTTGCTTTTCGCCCTCAAAACTATGCTAAAGCAATTGAACTACCGGACCTTTTCTACTGCCGCGCTGATCCTAGCGATCGCGGCGGGTGTGGCGTCGTGCGAAAAACCGCGCACGGGCCCTGGCTACATCGCGGTCCGTGTGGTGAACGAAGACACCGTGGCCATTCAAAACGCGTGGATCCATTTGTCGGCTCCCGGCAGCGGAACCATTTTTGACAACCCCAACACCTCGGGGTACTACTACAAAAAATCCGACGTGAGCGGCTGGACCGATACTCCGTGGAAGTACGAGCGCGAGGCCTACCTCGACATCGAGTCTACTAAAGGCGCGTACCGCGGATGCTCTTATGTCCACGTGGTTCCTGGGGACACTGCGGTCGCTTATGTCATTCTTCGCCCCTACGGCGATCCTAACTCTGGATGCTTGTGAACACGCTTCGCCTTTTCACCCTCTCTGCGACGCTATTCGCAGCCCTCATAACCTCGTGCGCACCCAAGGATGCGCCCGTCTACCGCTTTAAAATCAAGGTTGTAGCCATCAACGAAGACGGTGAGCCCATCGCCCTTCAAAACGCGACGGTTCGCGCTACGGCTCCTGTCGTCAACGCGATCCCCGACTTTGAGGGCCGCTCTGGCGTAGACGGTATCGTTCGCGATGCAGACGGCAACGACATCTTTCAGTACGGCCTACCCGCAGTGCTTCAAATTACCGCCCAAAAAGGCGGCAACCCCCCCGTGGTGTTTGGGTGCAGCTACCTCAAGCTAGTTCCCGACAGTACCGCGACCGTTGAAATCGTCGTGCAGCCCTACGTCGAGGGCGTCAGTGGCTGCTGACGTATGACGGCGCTCGACGTTCTCATTCTCGGAATTTTTCTTTTTTTTACCGTCCGCGGAATTTGGCGGGGATTTATCAATGACCTCGCAGGATTGCTGGCATTGGTGCTTGGCTACCTCTTTGCGGGCCGCTTAGCGGTGGTCGTTGAGCCCTTTTTAAGTGCGTTCATTGACGACGTGGGCCTCTTGCACGGCGTGGCCTACTACCTGAGTTTGTTCGGAATCTACCTGGCCGTGGTGCTCTTGGGTAAAATCGCGACACGCCTGTCGAAGCTGATTTTACTCGGATGGCTCAACCGTCTTTTGGGCGCCCTGACCGGAATGGCCAAAGGAGTCTTGGTGGCCGCGCTCGTGGCGCTACCCCTTCGGTGGATCGGTGACGAATTTACCAGCGTCGGTCCGGGTGCGGAACTTCGCACTCAGTCGACCTACTACAGCTATGCCCTCGAATTTGGGGAGTGGATGACCCCGAATTTATTCCGCGTCGTAGACGGCCTGAATTCCGGGGAGGACACGGCCTTCTAGGTACTCCAGCATCGCACCTCCGCCGGTGCTGACGTAGCTCACGCGCTCCGAAAGTCCAAACTGTTCCACTGCGGCGACGCTGTCGCCTCCGCCCACCAGCGAAAAGAGTGTGCCCGCCTCGGTCGCCGCAGCGATGGCCTCACCGAGTTGGCGGGTTCCGCGCTCAAACGCCTCGAGTTCAAAGACGCCCAGTGGCCCGTTCCAGAGCAGGGTCTTCGCGTCGCGCACCACGGCTGAATAGGCCGCAATTGTCTCAGGACCCACATCCAAACCCATCCAGCCGGACGGAATCGCGTGGCTCGAAACAATTTGGGTCGCCGCGTCGGCCGCAAAGCGGTCGGCCGCCACCACATCGGACGGAAGATGGATTCGCACGCCCTTGGCCTCAGCGGCCGCCATGATCTGGCGTGCGGTTTCGAGG
>DMDX01000161.1:1916-5313 GCA_003451355.1 Cryomorphaceae bacterium | reverse complement strand
GCTTGTCCTACATCTGCTTGGGACAGGCGGCGACAACGCTGTCTGGTGGCGAGGCACAGCGCGTAAAGCTGGCCACCGAATTACAGCGGCGCTCAACAGGACGAACTATCTATGTCCTAGATGAACCTACAACCGGGCTGCACTTTGAAGATGTCAGAAAGTTACTTATAGTTTTAAATCGCTTGGTTGATTCTGGAAACACAGTAATTGTTATCGAACACAATTTGGATGTTATTAAATCCGCAGATTGGATTATCGATCTAGGCCCTGAAGGCGGCTCGGAGCATAGTAGGAATCGGGCGTCGCATTAAGGATGCCCATGATCTGTGGGCGTTCCGCCACAAAAAGCTGTCCGCGAAGGTTCAGCGTGAATGCGCAAACGGCCGTACTTTTCACCCTGTAAAAGTATGGCCCACACTTCAACCCAATACGCTGCCGAAATCGCGCGCTGCCGCGAGCTCTACGGCAAGAAACTCACCGACTACGGCGCCGCGTGGCGCATCCTTCGCCTGCCGTCGCTGACGGACCAGTTGTTTATTAAGGCAAACCGGCTCCGCACGATTCAAGATGCGGGCGTTCAAAAGGTGGCCGACAGCCAAGAGGGCGAATTTATCGGAATCGTGAACTACGCCATCATGGCCCTCATTCAGCTCGAGCGCGGAATCGCACACGAGCCCGACCTCAGCCCCGAGGAGGCGCTGGCCGCATTCGATGCCCAGGCCACCATGATTTACGAGCTAATGGAGGCCAAGAACCACGACTACGGAGAGGCTTGGCGCGACATGCGCATTGCCTCGCTGACGGACCTCATCCTTCAAAAGGTGCTGCGGGTCAAGCAGATCGAAGACAATTCAGGGGCAACCCTCGTGTCAGAGGGCGTCGACGCCAACTACATGGACATGGTGAACTACGCCGTGTTTGCCTTGATTTTGATGCGCCAGGGCTGAACAAAGGTTCCGCCACGCGGTTTTAAGTGAAGAAACCCCACATAAACATATGGAACTGATTGCCCTCAGCATTGCCTTTTTGACGACCCTTGCGACGACCTACATGCTGCTTTCGGCCAAGATGCAGCTGCTGAAAAAGGAGCTCGAGCGCCGCGCAGAATAATTCGCTTTGTACCTTGTACGCATGAATTTGCGTAGCCTTGCACAGTCCCTGATCCGCCTCATCTTGGGCGGACTCTTTATTTTTTCGGGTGTCATCAAGATGAACGACCCGCTCGGGTTTAGCTACAAGCTCGAAGAGTACTTCGGGGCCGACGTCTTTAACCTTGAGTTTTTGCAGCCGCTTGCGCTTCCGATGGCCGTGTTTTTGGTCACGTTTGAGGTGGTCCTCGGCCTCTTGATGCTGATCGGCTACCTGCGTGCCTTCACCTTCTGGAGCATGGCCGGCCTCATGGCCTTCTTTACCTTTTTGACCTTTTACAGCGCCTACTTCAACAAGGTTACGGACTGCGGATGCTTCGGCGACGCGATCCCGCTCACCCCCTGGGAGAGCTTTACTAAAGACGTGATCCTGAGCGTGCTGATCGCGCTCTACTTCGCCTTGGGCCTTCGCAACGTGAAACCCATCATGAGTCGCTTCTGGGCGCGCGGAGTGATGGGCCTTGCGGTCTTCGCGATGGCCTTTTTCACGAACTGGGTCTACAACCACTTGCCCGTGTGGGACTTTCGCGCCTACAAGCCCGGAACCGACATCGCCAAAGCGATGGCTCCGGCCGAGGAATTGGGCCTGACTCCGCCCCAGTACGACGTAGTGTACACGCTGCGCAAGGGCGAAGAGGTCATGGAGGTGTCCGGAACCGACTACGTCGCCCAAAAGTGGTGGGAAAAGCCCGAGTGGGTCATGGACGCCGAGGCGACCCGCAACATCAAGGTGGCCGATGGCTACGAGCCCCCCGTGCACGACTTTGCCATCGCCCCTGGCGGCGAGGACCAGACCGACCAGTGGCTGGCCTACCCCGAGAGCTATTGGCTGGTGGCCTACGATTTTCGCCGCGCCGACATGGCTCAGCTCGAGCGCATGTGCCGCGAGTTCCAGAAGCTCCACGACGCGGGCATTCCCGTGGTTGGACTCACCTCAACCGACTTGAGTGAGGTCGAGGCCCTGCAGGCCCGCACCGGTACCAGTTTTCCGTGGTCCAACGGCGACGGAACCGCCCTCAAAACCATCGTCCGTTCGAATCCGGGCGCAACCCACCTGCGTAAAGGCGTGGTGGTGAAGCACTGCCACTTCAACGACTTCCCCGCCGCCAAATGAGGCGCGCGGGCCGAGCCCTTCTCGTGCTCTGGGGCGTCGCGACCCTGGTGTTTTTTCTCTTTCACACGGTCGGAGGCGATCCTGCCCGCATGATGCTCGGCCAAGTCGAGGACGAGCAGGCGCTGGCCGCCGTGCGTGCTGCCTACGGCCTTGACCAGCCGCTCCTCGTGCAGTACGCCCGCTACCTTGGGGGTCTTTCGCCCGTCCGCCCCGTCGACGGCGCCTGGGGCCTTCACTGGCCCGACCTGCAGACCTCGTACCAGCAGCGCGGGGTCGCCGTGAGTACCCTCATCGGCCAAACCCTGCCCAATACCGCGTTGCTCGCATTCATTTCCCTCGGAACCGCCGTCCTTATCGGGGTTCCGCTCGGACTTTATTCGGCGCTGCGCGCCGGTTCCGCCGCCGACCGCGCCATCACCGTACTGAGCACCGTCGGAATGGCCACGCCCTCGTTCTTTTCAGCCATCGTGGTCGCCTGGCTCTTCGCCTACGTGCTGCACGACTGGACCGGACTGCCGCTCACCGGAAGCCTTCGCGAGCTCGACGACTACGGCCACGCCGTGCGGTGGGAATGGTCCCACCTCATTCTGCCCGCTCTCACCTTAGCCGTGCGCCCCGTCGGAGTCATCGCCCAAATGATGCGCTCGTCCGCCCTCGAAATCCTCAACCTCGACTACGTGCGCACCGCCTACGCCAAAGGTCTCACCACCAGCCAAGTGCTTCGCCGCCACGTGCTGCGCAATGCCCTCAACCCCCTCATTACCACCATCTCGGGCTGGTTCGCAAGCCTCTTGGCCGGAGCCGTCTTTGTCGAAACCGTCTTCGGCTGGCGCGGAGCCGGCAAACTCATGGTCGACGCCCTCGAAGGCCGCGACTTTCCCGTCGTCATGGGCAGCATCCTCGCCCTGTCCCTGATCTTCGTCCTCCTTCAGGCCCTCGTCGACTGGCTCTACGGGGTGGTGGATCCGCGCGTCAAGGCCTCATAGCGTTAGCAAACGCAGAGAAAAGCATCCGCGCATCCGGGTATACCCGGATTTTACTTTTTCTCTCCACGCTCAAACTAGAAACCGCTAGCGAGAAACGGCCTTTTGCGCCTTCGGCGCTCACGGCCAAAAGCCAACCTCGCCAACCTCGC
>DMDX01000161.1:0-1746 GCA_003451355.1 Cryomorphaceae bacterium | reverse complement strand
CCAACCTCGCCAACCTCGCTAAACAACTACCTTTGCCCCACTAATTCCCCCTACCATGAAAATTCTCGCCGGAAACTGGAAAATGAACACCACCTTCGAAGAAGGATACAACCTCATCGAAGCCCTCAAGAATGAATTGAGCCCCGAGCGACTAGGGGATGTGGTGGTGGTCTTGGCTCCGCCTGTAGTGCAGTTGACGCAAGCCATTGACCTGCTCATCGACTACCCCGAGATGGCCGTGGCGGCCCAGAACGGACACGCCAAGGATTCCGGAGCCTACACCGGCGAAGTAAGCATGGCCCAACTCGCGGATGCGGGCGCGGACGCTGTGCTGATCGGCCACAGCGAGCGCCGTCAGTACTTCGGTGAGACCGACCAAGACGTCAACGCCAAAGTGCATGCGGCACTGAACCACGAACTGCGTCCAATTGTATGCGTAGGCGAAGTGCTCGCAGAGCGCCAGAGCGGCGACCACTTGGCCATCGTTGAGAAGCAACTTCGCGCAGCCGTAGCGGGTGTGACGCCCGACCTTGCTGAGAATTTGGTGCTGGCCTACGAGCCAGTATGGGCTATCGGAACCGGCGAAACCGCCACCGCCGCCCAAGCGCAAGAAATGCACGCCCACCTTCGCGGGGTGCTGCGCGACCTTTACGGTGATTTAGCTCAATACCTTCCCATCTTGTACGGCGGTTCGTGCAAGCCCAGCAACGGTGCTGAACTCTTTGCTCAGCCGGACGTAAACGGTGGACTCATCGGTGGCGCCTCGCTCGTGGCCGCGGACTTTATCGCACTGGTGGATCAGCTTCAAAAGGCCTAATGGACTACGTCGAACTTCGGATTTCGGCGAGCGACCCTGCGGCCCTCGAGCTGCTGTACGTGGATCTTGAGGACATGCCGGTCGAGGCGGTCGAACAGGACGGCAACGACCTATTGGCCTACATCCCTGCCGACCAGTGGACGGGCGAAGTGGACTTTCCGCTGGCGGCCTCGGTGGCCGAGCTGACGTGGACGTACCGCCACATCGCGCACCAAAACTGGAACGCAGTTTGGGAATCGTC
The DNA here is from genome assembly GCA_003451355.1 of Cryomorphaceae bacterium. GTDB lineage: Bacteria > Bacteroidota > Bacteroidia > Flavobacteriales > Schleiferiaceae > TMED14. Next base: position 688 of record DMDX01000161.1, on the reverse strand, counting down.
GTTTGATCCGTTATCTATTGGCAGTGAGCTGCTTATCTACGCTCCCTTTCACCAAGGCGTGAACCCTTCCGACTACCGCTACGCGGTGCAGATGGTTCCGAAAATGGCCTTTGGAACGGGGCACCACCCAACGACCTACCTCATGCTCGAGTGCGTACTTGAGGCCAACCTCAAAGGGGCACAGGTTCTTGACATGGGCTGCGGAACCGCTGTCCTTGCCATCGTCGCGCTCATGCACGGCGCAGCTCAGGGCGTCGGAATCGAAATTGAGCCCTACGCGGCCGACAACGCCCGCGAGCTGACTGAGCTCCACGGAATGGCGGACCGCCTCGACATCCGCACTGGCGATGCCAGCCAACTCGCGGCCCACGAGCAGTTTGATGTGGTCTATGCCAACATTCACCGCAACGTGCTTTTGGCCGACATGCCGCGCTATGCACAGGCCCTCAAGTCGGGTGGCCGCCTGCACCTCAGCGGATTTTACCGCGCGGACGCTGCCGCAATTCGCGCGGCTGCCGAGGCAGCCGGACTCACCTTCGCAGCGCAGCACGAGCGCGAGGCATGGGTGGCGATGACTGTGGAAAAACCGGTGAATTAAGTCCCGAAGGCCCGTGGTGCGGCGCGTCTTTTGCGCTGTAGCTTGCGTGCAACCTGTGAAACGTCTCACAACCCTTTTCGCCCTGCTGCT
>DMDX01000046.1:482-4828 GCA_003451355.1 Cryomorphaceae bacterium | reverse complement strand
TGTCGTGAAGGTTGGGGGCGAAGATGTTGGCGTCCTCATAAATGGTGCGGTCCTGGATGACGCTCTTGTTCTGGCTGCGAAAGCTGTGAATCTGGCGGAACCGGCTGTGCAAAAAGTAAATCTGCAGGTTGAAGGACCACCGCATCATGTCGTCGTAGAACTCGTTGAGGTAGGGGTTTTCGTCCACCTCTTCAAAATGGGGTTGCCAACCGTAGTGCTTGGCGAGTAGGGTGGTCAGGGTCGTTTTACCTGACCCGATGTTTCCGGCGATTGCAACGTGCATAGGGTCAAAAATAGGTCATTCTTAGGCACCGAAGCGTGTCAAATGCGTACTTCCATTTAAGGGACGGCTAGGTCGCTGGGCCGCACCAAATTGCGGTCATGAATACGAGAAATTTGATAAATACGTACGACTTGCTTAAATTCGTACGTATGAGTAAGCAAAAGCTGACCTTGGCCTTAGATCCGGAACTGATTTCGTTCGGAAAAAACTATGCCGCCCAACGGCACACTACAATTACAGAGGTGTTTGAGCGCTACCTCGCGGCGCTGCGCGATACGGAGCTTCCGAAGACGGATGATCCGCTCGTGGCGGCGGTTCGAACTGCGGCACTGCAGCGCGAGCCCGTCACGATGGACAAATTGCACGAACTCCGCGAGCAGAGCCTGCTCGACCAAATGCTGCGCTATGAAACTGGTGCTTGATTCCGACGTCTTGCTGGATTTCTTGCTGGCGCGGAGCGGTTTTGTGCACGAAATCGACCACCTCGTGCAGAATCAATTCGAGTGGGGTCTGAATCTGGCTACTTCTGCATGCGTGCTGCAAAACGTGCACTACATCGCGAACCGAGGCGGATTTACGCTGCCCAACGAGGTGATGGAGATGCTTTTGGAGCGGATCACCGTGATTCCTGTGGGTGGCGAGCACGTGCGAAAGGCCTTGGTCTTTTCGGATTTCGAGGATGCAGTACTCGCTTACGCGGCAGCGGATTGGGGCGCTGACTACTTGATCACGCGCAACATTAAAGACTTCCGAAAGATTCCCGAGGTGACGAGCTGTACGCCGCGCGAATTCAGTGCGCTGCGTGGCGCCAAAAGCTAGAAACCAGAAACGAGCAACTCGTCGATCAGGCTGCGGTCGTTCATCAGGCGCGGAACTTTGTTTTGCCCGCCCAGCTTGCCCTTGGATTTGAGCCAGTTGTGAAAGGTTCCGAGGGGGGCGCTATGAATGCGCGGCGGTCTGAGGACCATGTCTTTGTAGCGCTTGGCTTCGTAGTCAGAGTTGGCGGATTTCAGGGCGGTGTCGAGGGCTTGGCCAAAGGCGTCGAGTGAGTAGGGCGGAGTCTGGAATTCGACCAGCCAGTCGTGGCCGCCGCCGGCTTCGCCGGCCGGCGCCCACCACGGCGCGGCGGTGTACTCGTCGACGAGGGCTCCGGTCTTGCGGCAGGCTTCGGCGATGGCGCGTTCGGCGTTGTCGATCATGAGTTCTTCTCCGAAGGCGTTGATAAACAGGCGTGTGCGGCCGGTGATGCGAATGCGGTAGGGCGCCACTGAAGTGAATTCGACAGTGTCGCCGACGATGGTGCGCCAGAGTCCTCCGTTGGTGTTGAGGACCACGGCATAGCTGACGCCAAGCTCGACCTCGGCAAGGGGTATGGCTCGGGATTCGGATCCGTTGAAGTCGGCGACGGGAATGAACTCGTAGAAGATTCCGTGGTCGAGCATCAGGAGCATGCCGTTGGCGTCGAGCGCGTCCTGAACGGCAAAAAAGCCCTCAGAGGCGTTGTAGGTTTCGAGCCGGCGCGTGGCGGCGGGCAAGATGGCCGCGAACGAGGCTTCGTAGGGGGTGTAGGCGACTCCGCCGTGCACAAAGAGCTCGAGGTTGGGCCACACGGCCTCGAGGGTGGTTTCTCCGCGGATTTCGAGTACGCGGCGCAGCAGAACCAGCATCCAGCTGGGGACGCCAAAGAGCGAGGTTACGTTTTGACGGGCAACCTGCTGGGCGATTTTTTCGATTTTGGCTTCCCACTCGTCCATGAGGGCCACGTCGTGCGAGGGGGTAGACCGCCAGCTCGCCCACATCGGGAGGTTGTCGATCATGATGGCGCTCAGGTCGCCGTAGTAGGAGTGCTCGTTGAGCTCGTTGATCTTCGACGAGCCGCCCAGCCGAAGGCTGAGGCCGTCGTAGAGTTGGGAATCAGGAACTTGTTCCGCATAAAACGCGAGCAGGTCGCGCCCCACCTTAAAGTGGTTGTCTTCGAGGGACTCGTGCGAAACCGGAATGAATTTCGACTTCGCCGCGGTGGTTCCGGAACTCTTGGCAAACCACTTGGTGACGCCCGGCCAAAGCACGTTGGCTTCGCCGCGCATGCTCCGCTCGATCCAGGGGTAGACCTTATCGTAGTTGACAATGGGCACCGCCGCCGCGAACTCGGCATAGGTGGTCGTGGCCGTGAGCCCGTGGGCCTTGCCGTAGTCGGTCTGGGCTGCCGCGGTCATGAGCATGCGAAACACCTGGTCCTGTGCCGCCAAGGGCGCGTCGCGCATGGCCTGCAAGCGCGGAATCCGGCTGCTCAAGCGCCAGTTAACGAGGTCGGTGATGGGTGAAAAGGCCATGCGGCAGGGTACCTTTGGAGGTCAAAAGGTAGTTAAGATGTCGTTCACTTGGTCCGCCGCGCCCGTGCGCAAAATGATTTTGTCGGTTTCGGAACCTGCGGTGCGCGCATGGATTCCGCTCGGACGCCACCTCGTCGACGTCAATGCTTTGATCGGCAAAGCGTTGCGGCTCGAATGGCCCGGAATGGCCGAGTGCCAGTCCTGCCACGGAGTGTTTTCAGAGCTCCACGCCCAAGGTTTTTGCCGCAAGTGCTTCTTTGACAGTCCCATGGCGGGCGCCAGCATCGTGCGCCCGGAGCTCTCCACGGCCCACCTCGGCAAGGCCGACCGTGACCTCGAATTTGAGCGCGCCTACCAGCTGCAGCCGCACACCGTCTACCTCGCCGACTCAGGCGGAATCAAAGTCGGCGTCACCCGCACCCGCCAGCAGGTCACGCGCTGGCTCGATCAGGGTGCGACGTGTGCCCGCGTGATCGCGGTAACCGAAAACCGCTACGAGGCCGGACTCATCGAAGTAGCTCTCAAGCAACACTTTAGCGACAAAACCGACTGGCGCAAAATGCTGGCGGGCTTGGAATTCAGCGCGGACTTCGACGGAGCCGTGGCGCGCGCCCTTGAGGCCATTCCCACAGACCTTCAGCGCTTTGCCCTGGCCGACGGCACCGATCACCGCGCGCACTGGTCGCTCGCCCCTGGATTCACGGCTAAGTCGGTCAAGCTAAGCCAGCCCGGGGATGTGCTCGAGGGCGTCCTCGCCGGCCAGCGGGGCCAGTACCTGGCCTTTACCGACGGACGCGTCATCAACGTTCGCTCGCACGAGGGCCTCTTCCTCGGCCTGCAGGGCTAAAATTTGTCGAACAGTTTCTTGCGGTACTGGTCGTCCTCGAGGCTAGCCCAAAACAGTTCTTCGAGGGTCTCGGGCTGTTTGGCGTCGAGGTCAAAGTAGGGTTGCAGCTGCGGAACAAATCCGTACACCAAATCCAAGTCGAGTACCTGCGCCACCTGCGCCAACTTTTTGAGCGTGATGCTTCCGGACCATTCGCGCTGTTCGAGTTCGTGGGCGGAACTGGGTGCAACCCCCATCCGCTTGGCAAAGGCCCTTGTCGAGAGGTGCCGCCCCGCCCGGGCGTGCTGAATCCATCCTCGGCGCGGAACCGCCGGCGGATATTCGAGCTGACGGGCTAACCAGTCAACTAATTGAATGTCAGTTTTTTGGAACTTTCGCATGTCGAGAGAAATTTTAAAATCCGGTTATACCCGAACAAAAATCTCCTCGGGCCCCACGAAGGTGCGCTCCAGAGCCGGTGGTCAAACGCTTAAACCCGGAACTAACCGGATTTTACTTTTTTCGAACCAGCTTTAGTTCCGAAAGAACCGCCGGTACATCCAGACACCCGCGTACATGAAGGGGGTGTCGAGGGCGGCCACCAGGATTTTGAAGAGCCAGCCGTCGAGGATGTAGGTTCCGACGGTGGTGAGGGGCAAGGTTCCGACAAAGAGAATGCCCACGACCAGGGTGCTGTCCACGCCTTGGGAGAGCATGGTCGAGAAGTTGTTGCGGACCCAGAGTTGCTTGCCGCGGGTGACGCGCTTCCAGAAGTGAAAGAGGCGAACGTCGACGAGCTGGGCCACGAGGTAGGCGGCCATGGAGGCGAAGATGACGCGGACGGAGTTTCCGAAGACCACGTCGTAGGCGGCGTCGTCCACTTTGGAGAAGGGAAGGGCGGGCA
>DMDX01000046.1:0-301 GCA_003451355.1 Cryomorphaceae bacterium | reverse complement strand
TAGACCACGTAGTTGGTGCGTTTTTGGCCGTAAAACTCGCTGAGGAGGTCCGTCACGAGAAAGGTGAGGGGGTACGGAAGGATTCCGACCGAAACCACGAAGGTTTTGAAGCCCAGGTCGATTTCAACGAATTTGTTGGCCACGAGGTTGCAGACCACTAAGGCGCTGATAAACAGGCCTGCAAGGGCCATGTAAAGGGCGAGGTGGCGACCCTTGAGCTCGGCCGGAGCCATGTCTTCGTGCAGCCCCACCGCGGGATTGAATTGGCTCACAGTAGGAGGGTTTCGCGCGCTTGGATTCC
>DMDX01000047.1:5052-5196 GCA_003451355.1 Cryomorphaceae bacterium | reverse complement strand
GCAACATCGTGGTGAGTAAAGCATTTACTGCGGATATGCCCGCGGACTTCACGGGCGGCCTTTTGAATGTCGAAACCAAGGCCTTCCCAGAACGTAAAATCTTCAACGTCAACATGTCGGGCGGCTACACGCCGAGCATGCACT
>DMDX01000047.1:3747-4729 GCA_003451355.1 Cryomorphaceae bacterium | reverse complement strand
CGGTGATTCCGACTCCGATTTCAGGCCTCGGATCGCAGGCCACCAATGACTTTGTGAATTCGTTCAACAAAACGCTTGGTGCGAGTGAAGCGTTTGTACCGATGGACTTCAGCTTCGGCCTGTCGATGGGCAACCAGTGGGAAGCCAAGAAAGCCAATAAAGACGGCGAGATTCCAAAGCTCGGCTACATCTTCTCAGCCACGTACAAGGCGTCGTTCAACAACTACGACAGCGTATTTTATGGGGAATACCAGCGCTATGCAGACCCTTCGCTCACCGAACTTCGCTACGCCACGACCCAAGAGGGAGCCATGGGAGAGCAGAATGTGCTCGTCGGACTCCTTGGCGGATTTGCCAAAAAGACGAGCACCCGCAAGTTTCGCATGACGCTCATGCACCTGCAGAACGGCGAAAAGCGCGCGGGCCAATTTTTAGTCCTTAACGACGGAGCCGCGGTGGGTCAATCTGGCTACATCGCCCGCTCGAACAACCTCGAGTACAACCAGCGATCACTCACCAACCTTTTGGTGAACGGCACCCGCGTGTGGAATGATGCCAACGAAGAGCTTGACTGGCGCTTTGCTCCGACCTTGTCGCTTTCGTCGGATCCCGACATGCGCCGCACTGCGTACACGTTTGATCCGGTTACCACGGCATTCGCAGCTGGGGCAGGCGGCAATCCTTCGCGCATTTGGCGCTCACTGGCCGAGGTGAACCTGCCGTTGCGCGTCGACTACACCAAGAAGTTCCTGTTCAACCGCGCACCTGGAAAGCTGCAGTACGGCGCCAGCAACACCTTCAAGTTTCGCGACTACGAAATCCTTTTTTACGACATGCAGTTCTTTGGACTGCAGCCCCGTTGGCAGGCTCCGCACGACCCGAACGTGGTTCTTGATCCGCGCAATATTTACGGCAACGGCCAGGGCGGAACCATTTACTACCAGTCCGGCAACCGCACGCCCAACCCCAACAAGTACCAGTC
>DMDX01000047.1:3012-3527 GCA_003451355.1 Cryomorphaceae bacterium | reverse complement strand
CGCGCAGAGCACTTCATCCAGCGCCACACGGGCCGCGACCAGGCCTACGCCTCAGGTGACGTGATCAACGGCCGCAACCTCGACAACGACGTGGTGCTGAATTCGCTGGACCTTTTTCCGTCGGCCAACCTCATCTATTCGGTGAACGAGAACACCAACCTGCGTTTGGTAGCCACCCGCACCATTGCGCGTCCGTCGTTTAAGGAGCTCTCGTTTGCGCAGATCCTAGATCCGCTCACGAACCGCATTTTTAACGGAAGCTTCTTCCCGTACTCCTCATGGGACGGCAACCTCGTCGAAACCCGCATCACCAACGCCGACCTGCGCTGGGAGCGCTTCTTCAAAGACGGCCAAGTGTTCTCGGTGAGCGGATTCTACAAGCAGTTTGAAAATCCTATTGAGCTCGTGCGTATCGCTGAGCAGCAGACTTCAACAGAGTTTCAGCCCCGCAACGTCGGAACCGGAACCATGCTGGGCACCGAGATTGAGTGGAACAAGAACTTCGCCTTCATCAG
>DMDX01000047.1:0-2963 GCA_003451355.1 Cryomorphaceae bacterium | reverse complement strand
TTCTCGGTGAGCGGATTCTACAAGCAGTTCCAAAATCCGATTGAACTCGTGCGCATCGCCGAGCAGCAAACCTCGACCGAATTCCAGCCCCGCAACGTGGGTACCGGAACCATGCTGGGCACCGAGATTGAGTGGAACAAGAACTTCGCCTTCATCAGCCCGAAGCTCCGCCCGCTGTCGTTCAACGGAAACANNAAACACCCGCCAGATGGCCGGCCAGTCGCCCTACGTACTCAATGGTGGCCTGATGTACACTGCTGAGCAGAACAGCTTCGGAATCTTCTACAACGTCAAAGGTCCGACCCTGCAGATTGTGGGCCTCGGACTCTTTCCAGACGTCTACACGATGCCGTTCCACAGCCTAAACGCCAGCTTCAACCGCACGGTGGGCAAGGACGACCGCGGCAGCCTTAAGTTCCGCGTCAGCAACCTGCTCGGCGACGACGTGCTGTCGGTCTACAAGAGCTTCCAAGCTCAGGACCAGGTGTTCAGCCGCTTGGTGCCGGGAATGAGCTTTAGCGTGGGCTACAGCTACAAGCTGTAATCCGGTCTGCACTCTAGGCCTTCGGCCTATTTTTGCGGAATGCAGTTCATCGATACCCACACGCACCTCGACAATCCCCAACTCGAGGCCGACCGCTCCGAAATTTTTGCGCGAATGCGCGAGGCGGGGGTGGCGATGGCGCTCATCCCCAACGTCGACGACGAGAGCTGGCCCCGCATGCAAGCGCTGCAGGCCGAGTACCCGGACGCGGTGCGGCTGATGCTCGGACTCCATCCCTGCCATGTGGGTGAGGATTGGTCTGAAGTTTTGGACCGCTACGAGGCCCTGTGGACGGCGACGCCCGACGCCTTTGTGGCCGTCGGCGAACTGGGACTCGACCTCTACTGGGATCAAACCACCTTGGACCGTCAAGTTGCCGCGCTCGAGCGGCAGCTCGAATGGTGCCTGACCTGGGACAAGCCGTTCAGCATGCACGTGCGCGATGCCTGGGGCCCCACCATGGACGTGCTGCGGGCCTGGAAGGGCCGCGGACTGCGCGGGGTACTGCACTGCTTTACAGGCTCGCGCGAAATCGCGTCCGAACTCATTGACATGGGCCTGTACCTCGGAATCGGAGGCGTCGCCAGCTTCCCTAAGGCCGGCGTAGTCGACGTACTGCGCACCACGGGCCTTGAGCGCGTGGTTCTTGAAACGGATTCGCCGTACCTGGCGCCCGTGCCGTTTCGCGGCAAGCGCAACGAGTCGGCCTACGTACGCCGGGTTGCCGAGCATTTGGCGGCGCAACTTGAAGTTCCGTTGAGCGAAGTCGCCGAAGTCACCAGCCGCAACGCGCGGCATATCTTCGGACTGTGAAACTGCTGATTCTTTATACGGGCGGAACCATTGGCATGGTGGCCCAGCGCGACGGAAGCTTGGTTCCGTTCCACTCCGACGCCCTGCGCGCCAACGTTCCCGATTTGGCACGACTCGCCGCCGAGGTGGACTGCCGCAGCTTGGGCCAGCCCAAGGATTCGTCGCATGTCGGCCCCGACGACTGGCGCGCCATGGCTGACGCCTTGTGGGCGGCCCGCGACGAATTCGACGGCTTTGTGGTGCTTCACGGAACCGACACCATGGCCTACAGCGCCAGCGCCTTGAGCTTTATGCTGGGCGGCTCATTTGGCAAGCCGGTGGTGCTTACGGGGAGCCAGGTTCCGCTCGGCGTGCTTCGCAGCGACGGCCGCGACAACCTGCTCACGAGCCTCGAAATCGCCATGCTGCGCGACGCTCAAGGTGGCCCGCAGGTGCGCGAGGTGACGGTGTTTTTTGAGAACCGCCTCTTTCGCGGAAACCGGGTGTACAAGCATTCCGCGCGCCAATTCGACGCGTTTCACAGCCCCAACTACCCTGAATTGGGCCGAAGCGGCGTCGAACTCGTGCTGCACCGCAAGCGCTTGTGGCAGCCAGACCTCGGCGAAGGCCGACGCACGGCGCTCAACGCCAACGTGGCCGTCGCAACCCTTACGCCCGGCATGACTGAGGCCTCCCTTCGCGCCATGCTACTGGGTAGCGGAGCCCATGGTGTCATTCTGCAAACGTTGGGGAGCGGCAATGCCCCCGCTTGGCCTTGGTTGGCCGCGGTGCTGACTGAGGCGGGCGCCCAAGGAGTCCGATTGGCACATGTCTCGCAGTGCCGGGCTGCGTCAACTGCTCCGTCGAACTACGCGTCGGGCAAAGTGATTCAGGATGCGGGCGTCTGGGAATCCGGGGGCATGACCCTCGAGGCCGCGGTGGTTAAAATGATGCTGGTACTGGCCCTTGAGCCAGGCATGCAGCACGCAGCGTGGGCAGCCAGTTGGGCCGGGGAACGGGATTAGTCCTGCGCCGATTCTTCTGAGTTGAGCTCGGCCACCCATTCTTCAAGGCGCTGAACGTCTTTTTGGTAGCTGTGCTTCCACATCCACCGTGTCAGTCGAATCATCAAGGGCATCATGGCGAGCGTCACGCCGAGGGCGGTCAATAAAAGTTTGGGCTTCATCAAGAGGACTGAGGCGTCGGGTTCTTGGGCGCCGACGGTTCCGCCCAAAAAGAAGCCAGTGATTGCCGAAATGGGGAAGGCGATGCCCGCCCAGTAGGTTTGAAAGCGGTGCCAGTCCTTGAAATCGGCCAGTAACGACGTGGCGAACTGGTGGAGCGGCTGGTCCATACGTAGTTGCCGCAGGCGGCGAACCAACGGAATCATTTTAAGCGTTACAGCCACGTTAAACGTGATGAGGACGAGGATTCCGCCGCGCAAAATCCACGAAGGCGTGACCGCGAGCACGTAGAGGTAGAGCGCGGTGATGGCGATTGAGAAGGCGATTCCGGCGTACTGGCGGCGTAGGGCGTCGCGCACGAGCGGAGTGGGGACCGGGGTCGGAACCTTAGATGGCCGCTTCGGGTCCGGGTTGGATTCAGCCGACTTCCAGGCGGCCTCGAG
>DMDX01000158.1:768-5444 GCA_003451355.1 Cryomorphaceae bacterium | reverse complement strand
GTGCTGTTTGTCTTTGACGAACCCACTACGGGGCTGCACATGGACGACGTGCAGAAGTTGCTGAAGTCACTGGATGCACTTATCGCTCTCGGCCACACCGTGGTCGTGGTTGAGCACCACCGCGATGTCCTTGCGGCCGCAGACTGGTTAATTGAATTGGGTCCTGATGGTGGACCCGACGGTGGCCATCTTTTGTACGCCGGAGACCCCCGTGAAATGAAGGGAATTGACAGCCCTACAGCGATTGCATTGCGCTGAGGCTTAGCAATTTTCGTGCAATTCAGTTCAAAATTTAATAATTCCTTAACATCCGCCGGATTGGGATATGTTTTTCACCTCATTCACCTATCTTTGATTCGAATCTATGAAGTCGATTCGTCGGTGAATTAGGTTTATTGGTTTGGTGTGAAGCCCGGTCTTCGGATCGGGCTTCCTTTTTTACCAAACTTTGGTTTGGATGAGCGCGAAGGCGGCTAGGCCCGCTGGCGAAGGCCCTCGTAGAGTACCACTGCCGCTGCAACACTTACATTGAGGGAATCTACAGTTCCGCGCATCGGAATCTTAACGCGCTGCGAAGCCCCCCACGAGGCCTCTAGACCACGGTCTTCGGGACCAAGAACCATGGCCGATGCCTTCGTCCAGTCCACAGAGTGGTGAGGCGTCGCCCCCTCGAGGTGAAGGGCGTAGGGCGGAATTCCGTGCGACGCAAGCCAAGCCTGCACCTCTTCGCGGGGCGCGGAGGCGAGCTGAAGGTTGAACAGCGCTCCGGTGGAGTTGCGCACGGCCTGAGGGCTGTAGGGATCGCAATCTAAGCTGCTAAAAATGACGGCGTCCACGCCTACCGCGTCGGCGGTTCGCAAAATGGCTCCGACGTTGCCGGGCTTTTCGAGCCCGTCAAGTACCACGATCCAGGGCTGCACCGGAAGCTTCAGGTCCTCAAGCCGGTGCGCCGGGAGGATGGCCAGGCCCACGGCTCCGGCGCCATTCTCACGCACCACCAACTTGTCGTACACGGCCGAAGCACAGCGAAAGTGCTGGCCGTGGCCCTCAGCCAACGCGGGAAGTTGGGCGGTAGAAGGTTCCCAAAACGTCTGGCGGAGCGTCCAGCCAGCCGCCACAGCCCGCTCGAGTTCGCGCACCCCCTCGATGAGGATCACGCCGTCTTTGCGGCGGTGCGCCGACTTGTCGCGGTAGCGCACGAGCTGGCGGACCTTGGGGTTTTGGGTTGAGTCAAGCTGCAGCATCATCCTCCGATTCGTTTTATTTTAAGTCCCTTGGCCTTGGCCCAATCCTCGACTTTGGTGCGGACGTCGCCCTGAAGCAGAATGCTGGAGGCGTCGGCGCTTCCGCCCACACTGCAGCGCTTTTTGAGCTCGCTTGCCCAAGCGACGGGGTCGGCGTGGTCGACGAGGTCGGTGAACACGACGGTGGTGGGCTTTCCGTTGCGCCGCTCAAAGCGAAGTTCAAGGGTGCCCTTGGGCGTGGGTCCGGGTTCGGGGTCGTTTAGTGCGGAACCGCCCGCCGATGGCGGCGGTACCTCGATTCCCTTGGATTCAAGGGCTGAAGCTAAAGCCGCCGCAAAGGGGTTGTCACCGGCAGGGCCCGACGAAAAATCACCGCGCTTGCTCATCAAGTAGCTTTTGGTAAAGTTGGATGTACTGGGCTCCGACCGCGGCCATAGCGAACTGCTCGGCCTTGATGCGGGCCTTCTGCCCCATTTCTTCGCGCTTGCCCGGGGTGGTCAAAATATCGAGCACATCGCGCGCCATTGCCTTGGTGTCGCCCACGGGCTCGAGGTAGCCACACTCGCCGTGGTCGATGACCTCGGGAATTCCGCCCGTGAGGGTAGCCACAACCGGCACGTAGGACGCCATGGCCTCAAGGGCCGCAAGGCCAAAGGACTCGGACTCAGACGGGAGCAGAAACACATCAGACATCGACAAGATGCGCTCTACGTCGGTGGACTTGCCCATCCAGCGCACGTCGTCGTTCAGCCCGCGCGCCGCAATGTCTTCTTCGGCCCGAGTGCGTTCGGGACCGTCGCCAACCAGCACCAGACGGGCAGGGATTTCAGCCCGAACCCGAGCAAAGATGTCGATGACGTCTTGGATGCGCTTGACCTTGCGAAAGTTGGACACGTGCACCACAATGGGCATGCCGTCGGGCGCCACCTTGCTACGGGTGTCGGTGGTGCAGCGGCCGTAGCGTTCCAGGTCCACAAAGTTGGGAATCACCCGAATCCGCTTGCGAATGTTGAAAATGCGCTCGGTGTCGCGGCGCAAGGATTCCGAAACCGCCGTCACCGCGCTCGAGTGCTCGATCGAGAAGCAGACCGCCGGTTTGTAGGACGGATGCTTGCCGACGAGGGTGATGTCGGTTCCGTGCAAGGTGGTGACCACGGGAATCACGACGCCTTGGTCCTCGAGGATCTTGCGCGCCATGTAGGAGGCGTAGGCGTGCGGAATCGCGTAGTGCACGTGCAGCAGGTCAAGCTTTTCGCGCTGCACCACCTGAACCATCATACTTGACAGGGCGAGGTCGTAGGGCTGGTACTGAAAGAGCGGATAGTCCTGAACCTGAACCTCGTGAAAGTAGAGGTCGGGCTGAAAGACGTCCATGCGGGCCGGCATGGCGTAGCTGATGACGTGCACGCTGTGGCCTTGGCGCGCCAAAAAGGCGGCCAGTTCGGTGGCGAGCACTCCGGACCCTCCGAAGGTGGGGTGGCAGACGATTCCGATGCGCATCAGAGGTTGTTTTTTTTCACGTTGCCCTCTTCGTCGTAGTAGGTCGAGCTGACTTGCTCTCCGAACTGGTACTGGATTTCGGCCGCAACGCCTCCGAGTTCGTAGTAAAAAGTGGTGGTTCCGTGCTTTTGGTTGTTGCGCCACTCGGCGCGCGATTGAATCTGGCCGTCTTGGTAGTAAAGGCGCTCTTCGCCGTGCATGCGGTCGGACTGCCAGGTTTTGACCCACAGCAGGCGGCCCGCTTGGTCAAACATTTTTTGTTCGCCGGACTTTTCGCCGTCGTAGTAGTGGGTAATTCCGTTGATTTGGCCCGAGGCGTGGTACTCAAAGGTCGGACCGTGCAGCAGGCCGTCGCGGTACGAGGCGATGATGCGGGGCTTGCCGGTTCCGAAGTAGGTAACCGCTAAGCTGTCGGTGGTAAAGCTCTGCTGGCCAATTTGCGCCTGCCCATAAACCACGGGCGAAGCCGCGAGCAAGAGGCTAGCGCAGAGCGCTTTGCACCACTTCTTGAAGCTGGGTGCGAATGCCCATTTGGGCGAGTTTGTTGACGCTGGCATCGGGATAGACACGGTTGGATAAGAACACCAGAACGATTCCGGATTCGGGGTCGGCCCAGGCAAAGGTACCGGTGAATCCGGTGTGGCCGAAGCTGCGCGGGCTGACGCACAGGCAGGTGGGGCCGCTGCCCTCGAGCTGGGGTTTGTCAAAACCGAGTCCGCGGCGGTTGCCCTGGTCGCAGGCATGGCAGGCGGTAAAGCGCTGAATAGACGCCTTATTGGCGAAGTTTAACCCGTTGGCCTGGCCCTCGTTGAGAAAGAGCTGCATCATGCGCGCTACTCCCTCGGCGGTGCCAAAGATTCCGGCGTGGCCGGCGACTCCGCCGAGCAGGGCGGCGCCTTGGTCGTGCACGGTTCCGCGCAACTGCTGGCGGCGAAAGCTGCGGTCGTTTTCGGTGGGGGCAATCTGCATCGCCCCCGCGGGGTTGTAGGCGAGCGCGGCACCCAGCGGAGCGTACCAGTCGTCTTCGAGCTGGCGTTCGATGCTGCGGCCGTCGCGGCGCTCGAGGTAGCGCTGAAAGAGGTAGTATCCGAGGTCGCTGTACAGGTAGGACTTCGGGCCAAGGGGTGCCCGCGAAATCCGCGCAATCAGCGTGTCGTGCATCCACTCCGCGGCCCAGATTCCGGGCGCCACAGGCAGTCGGTACACCGTGTCGCGGACGGTGCGCAGGTAGCGGTGGTCAAAGCCTCCGTCTTGGCGCAGCATGGGCTTGTAAAACGGAATCCACGCCGGCAGCCCCGACTGGTGCGCGAGGACGTCGGCGGCGGTGGCCCGTCCAATCGCGGAACCTTTGAGCTCTGGCAGCAGTTCGTCCATGCGGCGCGACGTAAAGCCCTCGGGGACTTCGCTCTCGGCCCGCAGCAGCAGCGGAACACTCGCGAGGATTTTCGTCACCGAGGCCACGTCGTACCAAGTCTGGGGAGTTGCAGGGGTCGAACCGTCCACGGTCCCGTAGGCCTTGTGGTGGACCAGCGCGCCGTGGCGCGCGACGAACACCTGGCAGCCGGGGTAGGCCTTGGCGTCAAGCCCGCGCTGCACCACCGCCGCAATTTGGGCGTCGAGGTCTGGGGCGAATCCAGCCTGCTCAGGATTGGCGTTCGACCAAAACTTTGGGGCGGGGATCCCGCTGACCGGAAGGCTCCCCGGAGCCACCTGCTGGCCCTTGGCCACTCGAACCGCGAGTTCGCGCGTTTCGGGGGTATTCTCGTAGCCCACCCAAAGGCCCTCGAGGTCTTCAACGGGTTGCCCGCGCAGGCCGTAGGGGTTGCCCAGGTGCACCACCGAAACCGTACGACCCGCCGCTCGGTGCTTGGCGAGGGCGGCCTTCATTTCTTCGGTCCAGGCGCCCTTTTTCCAGGCGGTTGACGTCGACGG
>DMDX01000158.1:0-557 GCA_003451355.1 Cryomorphaceae bacterium | reverse complement strand
GTGAACGCCTGGGCGTAGATTTCGCGGCGCAGGGCATCCCATTCGGCCTTTTGGGCTTCGTAGTTGGCGGGCGGAAGCGGCGCAGCACAGTCCCAACGCATTTTCGCGTCGATGATGCGCTGGTAGCGGCGGTGCACCTCAACCGAATCAATGCGTCCGCTGCGCACCGCGGCCTTGAGGGCGTTGATGGCGGCACGCGGATTACCCACAAAAAGCAGCACGTCGTGGCCCGCTTCAAACGCCCGGACCTCAAGTTCTCCGGGGGTGAGATCTTGGGCTACCCCCTTCATGTTGAGGGCGTCGGTGAAACTGAGTCCGTCGTACTTCAGGCTATCTCGCATCCAGTGGGTTACCACGGCCTTGCTGAGCGAGGCCGGGGTTCCGCTGGCGTCAAGCGCCGGAACGTTTACGTGCGCCACCATGACCGAGCCGACACCCGCATCAAACGTGGCGGCAAACGGGGCCAAATCAAGGCGACGGAGCTCGCGAAGCGGACGCCCCACTGTGGGCAGGGTGTGGTGGCTATCGGATTCGGTGTCGCCGTGGCCGGGGAAGTG
>DMDX01000134.1:7230-8553 GCA_003451355.1 Cryomorphaceae bacterium | reverse complement strand
ATCGGATGCATGGTGAGCAAAAACACCGAACTCATGGCTACGGCGATGAAGTTTGCCCAAGCGCGTCTGTCTCCGCCCACCTACGAGCAAATTGCCGCAGAGGCCGCCCTCGCAACACCCGCCAGCTACTTTGAGGCCGTAAATGCAGAGTACCGTGCCCGCCGCGACACCTTGGTTCGCCGACTCAACGCCATTGCAGGAGTCTTCTGCCCCACCCCACGCGGCGCATTCTATGCGGTGGCCCAACTGCCCGTAGACGACGCCGAAACCTTTTGCCGCTGGATGCTCGAAGAGTTTTCGCACGAAGGGGCAACGGTAATGATGGCTCCGGCTGCAGGATTCTACGCAAAGCGTTCACTGGGCAAGCGCCAAGTGCGCCTGGCATACGTACTCAAGCAGTCCGACCTCGAGCGCGCCATGGACGCACTTGAACGCGGTCTGGCCGCCTACCCCGGACGAACTGCCTAAGCCGTGCAGATCGAGCGCCAGGCTTCGCTGAAGCCCTACAACACCTTTGGCCTTGACGTGACGGCCGAGCGACTCTACCACCTCGAGTCAGAAATGGACGTGGTGGAGTACCTCGACGACCCACAAGGCTACGCCAAGCACACCCTGCTATTGGGCGGCGGATCCAACATGCTGCTCGCCGGCAACCTCAAAGGCTCTGTGGCCCGAGTAGCGTGGACCGGACGGCGCGTCGTCGAAGAAGGCGATGGCTATGTGGTGGTTGAGGCCGCCGCAGGCGAAAACTGGCACGAATTCGTGCAGTGGACCGTCGACCAAGGTTGGGGCGGACTGCAAAACCTGTCGCTGATTCCGGGATTGATTGGGACCGCACCCGTTCAAAACATCGGTGCCTACGGGGTTGAGACCAAAGACAGCCTGCACTCCCTGCGTTGGATGCGCTGGGAAGACGGCGACATCGAGGAATTCAGCAACGCCGACTGCGGATTTAGCTACCGCGAGAGCGTGTTCAAAAGCGTGCTGCGGGACCAAGGCATCATCTTGTCGGTGCAGTTCAAGCTCACGACCCGCGACCACGTGCTGATCACCCACTACGGATCAGTGGCTGAAGAGTTGGCTGCCGCAGGCTCCGAACCGAGTTTGCGCAGCATCGCCGATGCGGTGATGGCCATTCGCCGCAGTAAGTTGCCCAACCCCGCCGAGTTGGGGAATTCTGGATCCTTCTTTAAAAATCCCGCGGTGGCAGCTGAGGTGGCGGAATCGCTCGCCGCCGAGCACCCCAGCCTGCCGCAGTACCCGCAAGCCAACGGAAGCGTCAAGTTAGCCGCCGGATGGCTGATCGAGCAGGCCGGCTGGAAG
>DMDX01000134.1:2610-7088 GCA_003451355.1 Cryomorphaceae bacterium | reverse complement strand
GAGCAGGCCGGCTGGAAGGGCAAGCGCGTGGGCAACGCCGGAATGCACGCCAAGCAAGCACTCGTGCTGGTCAACTATGGTGGGGCGACCGCTGCCGAATTGGTGCACGTAGCTACCCAAGTTCAAGCGGACGTCTTGGCGAAGTTCGGCGTAGCCCTTGAGATGGAGGTCAATCTTATTGGCGGCTCTAACGCGACCAAGTAACCTAGGTCACGGCCCCGTTTTTGTACCTTTGCACCCATCATGGCACTACTGAAACTCTTCCTCGTGGTCGCCGGCCTTCTCGGCCTCGGCATCCTCGGCATGGCAGTCAAAATTTGGGGTAAAAAGGACGGCGAGTTCGCCGGAACCTGCGCCTCAAACAGTCCCTTCCTCAACAAGGAGGGTGAAGCATGCTCGTTCTGCGGCAAAATGCCGGACGAGCAGTGTGCCAACCAGTAATCCTTACTTCAGCGAATTGTAGATCTGCAGGGCGCCTAGGGCATCGCTGTAGATGAGGATGGCGTCCCACTCGGGGTGCTGGGCCAACCATTGCCTTGTGCCGTCAACTCCGAGCACCATCGCCATGGTCGCGTAGGCGTCGGCCTCAGCACATGAGGGGCCGATGAGTGTGGCGCTCAGCACGTCCGTAGGTGCCGGCCAACCGGTGCGCGGATCCAAGCTGTGGCCATAGTGCTGTCCCGTTGCGGAATCCACCTGAAACTTGCGGTAGTTGCCTGAAGTGGCGAGCGCTCGGTCTTCGAGTTCCACAGTCAGTTGCAGGCTGCGGTCGCCTGAGGTGAGGGGTTTTTCGATTCCGACCTTGAATACGTCACCATTGGGCTTGAGGCCAAAGCAGCGTACCTCGCCCCCAATCTCGACAAAGGCGGCAGTTGCGCCGTGGGCACGGAGCGAATCAAGGACCAGGTCCACAGAGTGGCCCTGCGCGAAGGCATTGACGTTGATGGGGTGCGCAAGGCGGGTGCCCTCTGGCGTGGTTTCGGGCCGAGCCCAGCGAACCAGCGCCATGAGTGAGTCGACAATGACGGAATCGCGTTGCGCGCCCTGGGCCGAGGGAAGCAATTGGGTTCCCGCCGTAAAGCCCCAGGCGCGCAGCACGGGCTCAAGGGCTGGCTCAACCAATGAATCGGTGGCCACTCGAATGCCCTCGGTCATGCGAAGTAAATCCGAGAGAATCAAACTGGGCGCAAGGGTTTCGCCCCGATTGAGGCGGCTGAGTTCGGACTGCGGATCCCACACCGAAACCGCTTTGTTGTAGTCCGCCAACCAACGGGCGACGTCAGACTCGCTAAGGTTGAGCGAGTCCCCGTAGGCACGAACGACAAACGTGCTTCCCTGTGCCTCGCCCTGAACGACGAATTCGGATTCCGAGGCACAGCCCACGGCAAGGGCCGCAGCTAAAGCCAAAAAAGGGCGCCCGAAGGCGCCCTTAAACCATTGATTAACCACCGAAGTCATCAAAAGCTACGTTTTCGGGTGGCACGCCAAAGTCGTCAACCATCTTCAGGACGGCTGCGTTCATCATAGGCGGTCCGCAGAAGTAGAATTCAATGTCTTCTGGAGCGTCGTGCTTGGACAAGTAGTTGTCGATGAGCGCCTTGTGCACGAATCCGACAAAACCGTCTCCGTCGCTTTCCATGCTCGTCTTGGCCGTCCAGTTGTCTTCGGGGAGCGGCTCGCTCAGTACCAAGTGAAACTTGAAGTTCGGGAACTGCTCTTCAATCTGACGGAAGTCCTCGATGTAGAACAATTCGCGGCGCGAACGGCCTCCGTACCAGTACGAAACCTTGCGGCCCGTCTTGAGCGTGTGAAAGAGGTGAAAGAGGTGCGAGCGCATCGGAGCCATACCTGCACCGCCGCCGATGTAGATCATCTCTGCTTCGGTCTCTTTAATGTGGAATTCACCATAGGGTCCTGAAACCGTCACCTTATCGCCTGGCTTGAGGTCAAAGATGTACGACGAACACACGCCGGGATTGACGTCCATCCATCCGGCTTTGGCGCGGTCCCATGGCGGAGTCGCAATACGGATGTTGAGCATCACAATATTGCCCTCGGCGGGGTGGTTGGCCATTGAATAGGCGCGGAAGAGCGGCTCGGGGTTCTTCATCTTAAGGTCCCACAACTTGAACTTGTCCCACTCACCCTGAAACTCATCGGCCTTTTTGCCGAGGCGTGGGTGCGCGGTGATGTCCATGTTCTTGTAGTCGACCTCAATCGCAGGAACGTCAATCTGGATGTAGCCACCCGCCAAGAAGTCGAGGTTCTCGCCTTCGGGAAGCTTCACGACGAACTCCTTGATGAACGAGGCCACGTTGTAGTTCGAAACCACTTCGCACTCCCACTTCTTGATACCGAAGATCTCATCGGGAACGCGGATCTTCATGTCGTTCTTGATCTTCACCTGGCAACCAAGGCGCCAGTTGTCGGCAATTTGCTTGCGGTTGAAAAAGCCTGTTTCGGTCGGAAGGATTTCGCCACCGCCCTCGAAAACTTGGCACTTGCACATACCGCAGGTTCCGCCACCGCCACAGGCAGAGGGAAGGAAGATTTTTTGGTTGCCCAAGGTTCCGAGCAATGTGCTGCCTGACTCAACCTCGACGGTATTGCCATTGATTTCAAGCTTAACAGGACCCGATGGGCTCAAACGAGCCTTGGCCTGCAAAAGAATGGTTACCAAGGCCAAGATGACCAGGGTAAATACCACCACACTGACGATGGTAACCGTAGATGCTGCGAGAATCATAGTTCGAGCGGATTAAAGTTTGATACCCATGAAGCTCATGAAGGCGATGCCCATGAGTCCGGTGATGATGAAGGTGATTCCGAGGCCGCGCAGCGGAGCCGGAACGTGCGAGTACTTCAGGCGCTCACGGATGGCCGCAATGGCGACGATGGCGAGCAACCAACCGATTCCGGATCCGACTCCGTACACGGTCGCCTGACCAATGTTGATGAACGCGCGCTCTTGCATAAAGAGCGATCCACCCAAGATGGCACAGTTTACGGCGATCAATGGCAGGAAGATTCCGAGGGCCGAGTACAGGGCGGGCGCAAACTTCTCCACCACCATCTCAACCAGCTGTACCATAGCCGCGATGATCGCGATGAACATGATAAAGCTCAAGAAGCTGAGGTCTAGGTCTGCAAAGCTGGCATCAAGCCACACGAGGGCTCCGGCCTTGAGGACGTAGTTCTCGAGAAGGTAGTTGACCGGAAGAGTGATGGTCAGGACAAAGGTTACGGCAATGCCGAGGCCCACGGCTGTCTTGACGGTCTTCGATACCGCGAGGTACGAACACATGCCCAAGAAGTAGGCGAAGATCATGTTCTCGACGAACACGCTCTTAAAGAAGATCGAAATCAAGTCTTGCATGGCTACGAGTGCTTATTCTTTTTCAATGAGTGACGGGGTCTTCGAACGCTGAACCCAGATGATTAGAGCTACCACGATGAGGGCCATTGGAGGAAGTAGCATCATGCCGTTGTTTTTGTATCCGAGCTCGTAGACGCCAAGGGCCTCGAGAACGGGGTACTCAAACAAGGTTCCGCTACCGAGGAGTTCGCGAAAGAAGGCAACAACGAGCAAAATCGCGGCATAGGCAGCACCGTTACCGAGTCCGTCTAGGAAGGACTTCCATGGGGTGTTGCCGAGAGAGAATGCTTCAATGCGACCCATAATGATGCAGTTTGTGATGATCAACCCCACAAATACCGAAAGCTGCTTGCTCACATCGTACACATAAGCTTTAAGCACTTGGTCAACAAGAATTACGAGGGCCGCCACAACCACCAACTGAACGATGATGCGAATTCGGTTCGGAATCATGTTGCGCATCAGTGAAGTGAGCACGTTTGCAGCTGCCAAAACGACAATTACAGACATCCCCATAACAAGAGCGGGCTTCATTTTTACCGTGATGGCGAGCGCCGAACAGATTCCCAGTACCTGAACGGTAATGGGGTTGTTCTCGTTGAACGGATCCACGAACAGGCGGCGATTCTTTTTAGAGAACAGGGCCTCTTTTTCTTGGTTTTTTACTTCAGTACTCATAGGGTAGCAATGGTTGCGGTAGTGTCTGCGTCAGAAGGAGCGGCTGCCGAAACAGTTCCGCGAGATTTCAAGTACGCCTGGTAGGGCTTAAGGCAGTTTTCAAGCATGTACTGAACGCCGACCGAGGTGATGGTACCACCAGAGATACCGTCTACTTGCTGGTTGCCGCTCGCATCGCCCTTGCGGACCTCGATGCCGGTGTAGCTGTCGCTGTAGACCACTTTGCCTGGAAACTGGCCCGTGAAGAATTCGGTCGTAATCTCGGCACCCAATCCCGGAGTCTCGGACTTGTGGCCGAAGGTGGCACCGAACACAGAGGTTCCGTCCTCGTTGAGGCTGATGTAGCCCCAAATCGGACCCCACAGACCCTTGCCGCGCACCGGAATGATGTAGTAGGTTTTACCCTCATTCTCTGCGATGTACA
>DMDX01000134.1:0-2323 GCA_003451355.1 Cryomorphaceae bacterium | reverse complement strand
TCGACAACTTGTCCGTTGACGAGGACCAACTGTTCTTTGATCACGTCGGCGTACAAGGATGCGGGATCCTCGCTCGTAAGGCCAATTGATGAAAGAATGTCGGACTTCTTTTCGAGCGCTACGTTGGCATCCTGCATCGGCTTGAGGCTCGTAGCCGCAATCGAAAGTGCCGCAGCTACCGCAACCACCAATGCGATGGCGAATCCGTAGGTGTAGGAATTACTATTGACGTTCATAATCTTAAGCTTGAACCGTTTGAACGCGCTTGAGGCGCTTTTGAATATTGGCATTCACGACGTAGTGGTCAATCAGCGGAGCCATCACGTTCATGAAGAGGATGGCGAGCATCACGCCCTCGGGATAGGCCGGGTTGAATACGCGAATCATGATTGAGAAGAATCCGACGAGGAATCCGTAAATCCATTTGCCCGTCTCAGTGTGGGCTGCAGAAACTGGGTCGGTTGCCATGAACACGGCTCCGAATGCGAATCCGCCAAACACAAGGTGGTAGTAGAACGGCACCGCCAAGTAGGACTGCTGTTCAGGGCTGATCATCAGATCAGCGACACCGTTGAAAATGATGCCCATTGTCAGCGCACCGAACACGGCAGACAGCATGATCTTCCACGAACCGACTCCCGTGGCAATCAAATAGATTGCGCCGATGAGGATGGCAAGCGTGCTGGTTTCACCGATTGACCCCGGAACCAAGCCCAAGAAGCCGTCGATGACACCAAACGAATTGGTTCCGGTCGAGGCGTACTGGCCAAGGGCCGTAGCTGATGAAACACCGTCTACGTTGGTGAGTCCAGCCCATACTTTGTCGCCTGACATGTAGGTTGGGTAGGCAAAAAACGCAAACGCACGCGCGGTGAGTGCGGGGTTGAGGATGTTCATGCCGGTTCCGCCAAATACCTCTTTACCGATGAGTACGGCGAAGGCGGTTGAGATGGCGACCATCCACAAGGGGATGTCAACGGGCATGATGAGCGGAATCAAGATTCCGGACACCAAGAAGCCTTCGTTCACCGCATGCTTGTTGCGGTACGCGAAGTAGATTTCGATGGCGAGACCCGCGATGTAGGTCACGGCGATCATTGGAATCACTTTGAGGGCACCGTACAGGGCGTTCTCGAGGGTCCAAAAGTTCGCCCAGCCCGACTCGATTTGACCGATGGCGAGGTGGTGCTGGTAGCCCGAATTGAACAAGCCAAAAATCAAGGCAGGAACCAGGGCGAAAATTACCGTCACCATGGTGCGCTTCATGTCGATGGCGTCGCGAACGTGGGCACCGCTATGGGCGTTGTGGTTCGGAACAAAGAACATCGTCTCAAGCGCGTTATGCAGCGGGTACAAGCCCTTGAGCTTGCCCGTCGTCACCGCAGGACGGGTGGAGTCAAAAAGATTCTGAACGAATTTCATCTGATTTTTGGAATTAATTCATTTCGGTGTAGAGTAGGTCGAGTGCTTCTTCAGCGAGCTTTTGCAGTTCCTGCTTTGAGGGGCAGACTACTTCGCAGAGGGCGAAGTCTTCAGGTACAACTTCGTAGGCGCCGAGTTGTTCCATTTTCTCGAGGTCCTTGGCCCACATTGCCTTGAGGAGCGGCATGGGGAGGATGTCAAACGGAAATACTTTTTCGTACAAACCGGTCACCACAAACGCGCGGTCTTCGCCGTGCTGCTTCGTATTGAGGTCGAACTTCTTGCTCGGAGTCAGCCAGCTAAATAGCGTACGGCTCACCGACCACTTTGCGAAGCTCGGAAGCACCCATCCGAAGAAGTCGGTGCCCTCCCCTTCTGGGATGGCCGTAAGTTGACTCGCGTAGTACGTGAGGTAGCCGGCCTTGCTCACTTTGGTTCCGGTCAGCACGCTGCCTGAGATCACGCGGTAGTTGCCTGACTTGAGTTCTGCGTTAAGGAAGGCCTCGAGGCTTGCTCCAGCGACCGCCGTAATGGCGCGGGGCTTGGCAATACCGGTTCCGCTCAGCGCAAGCACGCGCTCGAGCTTGAAGTTGCCGGTGCGGGCCAAATGGCCTAAAATGATCACATCCTGGTAGTTAAGCGTCCAAACTACCTCGCCCTTGTTGAGTGGGCTAACTTGGTTGATGTGGACACTGGTCGTTCCGGCGGGGTGCGGGCCTTTGAACTGGTGCAGTTCGACGCCGCTCGCCTTGGTGAGGGCCGGAGCCGTTTCGCTTGCAGCAATCGAGAGCACCGTGCGCTTGCTGAGCAAACCCACCACCTGAAGTCCCATTGCGAAGTCCTCTTCGCGGCCTGCAAGGGCGACAGCGGGAGCTACCGCGAGGGGCTCGGTCGCCATGCC
>DMDX01000103.1 GCA_003451355.1 Cryomorphaceae bacterium | reverse complement strand
CGCCGGCTCCCGGCCTTTCTCCAGCCCCCAGCCTTTCTCCAGCCCCCGGCCTTTCTCCAGCCCCCGGCCGTGCGCCATCACCCGATCCAGGTTCCGCCGGAACCCATTCGCGCTGCACCGCCACAAGAAGCCCGCCAGGCCCGTACCACGTCGCGGACAGCTCCGTCCAACCCCGAGAACTCACGCCCGCTTTCACTCCGACGTAGGCAGACCGCAGGGACAGGTCGCCGAACCAGACTCCCGAAGAGTCACGCCCCAGTACAGCCTGGTCAACGAACCTTCGAAGCAGGGCCACTGATTTCGAGGATCCTAACCTTTCGTTCGCCCCATTCGCCCCGTACGCCCCGTCTGTTCCGGCCGCTCCGCTCGCCCCGGCGGCCCCAAACATCCCAACACTCCCCAAACCACGCGGGCCATGGCGTGGAAGCATCGCCGGACGAATCCCTACGGCTACCGAACGGGGTCCGGCCCACACGCGAACGGGATAGTCCGACGGGCTGCGCAGCGTCCAGGTTGGGGAGGCCCACGGTTGGGCGTTCGCACTCGCGGCGGAGCTGGTGAGGCCGAGGCGGGTTCCGCGGTGCGCGTTGGATGGGGAGCAGCCCGAACAGGACCAGCCCAGGTTAAGTGAGGGATCGATGGGCCCGCGAAGGATGCGGCCTGCTGGCGCAGCCCGCACCCCGTGGTAAAGGGCCTGAAGTGCTTCGCGCTGGGTTGCGGTGAGGGGAATAGCGCGCCACTCGGTGCTGTCGCGGGGCCAGCCAAACTGGGACTGGTAGATTTCGAGCTTAAACTGCTGCGGGGGCGCAATAAAGCTGAGTGCCCCCGCTTCGCGGGGGGCACCCACTACGGTCCATTGGGTCCACGCGGCATAGGCCGAATCCAATTCAGAATCGGTCCATTCGGGATGCTGTTCCAGTGTTAGGCTGCGAAGCGTCTCGAGTAAGCCTACTGCCGGTTGCGCCTCCAATGCCGGTGTCCAAAGCCCAAGGACGGCAAGCCACAGCATCTTCAATACCGGGGCCCAAAGCCCAAGGACGGCAAACCATAGCGCCTTTACCGGTGTCCACCGCCTATGGACAGCAAGCCACTGCGCCTTCATGGGGCGGGCGTTGCGTAGCCAAGCGACGACCAGGTGGTGCGGCCTCCGCCCACAGCGATGCGCATGGATCGGTGGTTGAGCACGGCACGCCAGCGCCCGAGCGAGCTTGCGTACAGGGCGAGCTGGTCGCGTTCGATGCCCACAGTCCATTCGGTGCGCAGGGCGATCACGTTTTGTTCGACGTGGGCAGTGAGGATCCATCCAGAGGTTTGGCGCTGGCGCCAGGTGGCGGACCAGGTTCCGCGCAACGGAAGGGCCGCAAGCACCCACGGGCCTGAATGCCAACGGGTGAGAATTTGGGGGCGAAGTCCATCCCAGCCCAGGCCAAAAGCGAGTTCTGCCGCGCCTCGAACGGGAATTTCAGACATAATCCAAGCTTGGGGGCCAAGGGCATTCCAAGAAATTCCGCCCGACAGGCGATCGTAGCGACCCCAGGCCACGGCTTGGGTAAGCCCGGGTTTAGGACCCGAATGTTCGATCCAAGTCGCCAACGGCCGGTGCTGCAGGCTGTGCAGCCAGGGGTCAAGCTGCAGTTGACCTCGTGCGAAAAAGCACAGGCACAAGGCGAGTAAGAGGCAGGCGTGTTTCATTCTGCGAAGCTGGCAGAACCGAGCGACCTAGAGCCGCGTGCACACGTAAGTTTCGGGATGCGGCCTACCTTCGCCGCATGCGGCGTGCACTCACCGGACTTTTTTGCGCAATGGCGTCCGTACTGGGCGCCCAAAGTCTGTCGTTTGCCGTAGAAGTGCGTGCCACCGATCCGCAGCTTCGCGGACTGCAAGTGCTGGACTTGGCGGTGGACTCCGACGGACAGTGGTGGATGGCAACCCTCGACGAGGGAGTGGTTCGCTTCGACGGAGACGCGGTCTACACCACGGAGTTTGGCGACGTTCCCCCCATCGTGCTGGCGGTGGCTCCCGCAGACCGCGGGGCGTTTGCCGCCACGAGCGAAGGCCTGCGCTTTGTGAGTTTGGATCGGTCGGCGGTCCCTGTGGCCCAGGTTTCGGGGCCGGTCGTCGATGTGGAATCGAACCGAGACAGTGTGTGGGCCCTCCAGCAGAATCGCCTCTACCTTCGGATTCCGGGTGGTAGTTTTCAAGTGGTTCAGGGACCGGAACTTCGGGGCGCGACCCAGTTTGGACGCCGCGGTTCTACCTGGTGGGTGTGCAGCGAGCACGGACTGTGGGTTCGTGGGAGGTCCGGTATGTGGACGCTCGCGACCGACCAAGCTGTAGCGTCGGCGGCCATTGACTCTGAAGGCTTGTGGGCGGTCACTGACTCGGGACTTTCTCGCTTGAGCGAAGGGGGCTGGAAGCGGGTGTCGTCGGGCCGTTCGGCGGATTGGCACTGGGTTCCGGCCGAAAAAGAATCCGCGTGGTGGGCCGTGAATGCCGACGGACTGTACTGGGTTGACCAAGGCGCGCCGCGACCACTGTACGCACTCAACGGAAGCCCGTTGGACCGCGCCCAAACCCTCGCGTTGGACGGCAACGGAGGCCTATTGCTGCCCCAGTCCGACGGCGTGGTTCGCCTTCCGAAGCCCGAACAGTGGTACGACGTGCGCACCGCTTCGTTCAATGTGGGCCGCATCGCCTCGGTCGCGCACCTCGGTCCCGACAGCCTCGTCGTGCTGGGCAGCCGAGGACTCCAAATTCTCGGGCCGCGCAGCCTCACCAAACTCCCCCTGCCCAAGGGCGGAGTCCCGAGCGGAATCGCCGAGCTCGGCCGCGCCAAGTGGCTGCTGTACGGCGAGTTTGGTGCGCGGTCGTGGAACGGGCGAGCATGGAAGCCCATCGTTAAGGAATGGGTGCTTCGCGCTGGTTTTTCAGATCAAATTCCCGTGCTCGAAACCACCTCGGGGTGGCTCAAGTGGACGGGCAAGTCCTTTACGGCATGCGCTCAACCCGCAGACCTCGTTCAGCCCCGGAGCTGGGACGAGCAAGGCTACCAATGGGTATGGGGCGAGCGCGGAATCTGGGTGTGGGCCCCCGGCCGAGCGGTGGCGACCGCGCCCACGCCGCGTTGGGTCCTGCGCTCGTGGGATGTTTCAGTGGGGCAGCGCGGATCCAACGTCCTGATTCGCTTGCTGCGGCACGGAACCCCTGGTGCCGAGCGCCAAGTCCTGCGCTACCGCCTCAACCAAGGCGAGTGGATTGACCTTGGAGTAGCCCGCAGCATCGCCCTCTCAGGCTTGCCTTCAGGCCGGCATACGGTAGAAATCGATGGGGTTCCGCGGCACGTACTTACGATTCGGATTCCGCGCCCGTGGTGGGGACAGCCGCGCTACTGGGTTCCCGGACTTGCCGTGCTGGTCGGATCCGGTTTGGGCCTGGCGCTCATCATGCTGCGCCGCCGTCGCGAGGCCAAGAAGTGGGCTGCCGAGAAGTCCGAGCTGGAGCGCATGGCGCTGCGCCTGCAAATGAATCCGCACTTCACCTTCAATGCGCTTGAGTCGATTTCGTCGTTTGTCATGGAGCAAAAGCCCCGCGAGGCCGTCCAGTACCTCAATCGCTTTGCTCGCCTGATGCGCTACACCCTTGAGAAGGCTGACCAAGAGCGGGTTTCGCTGCACGACGAACTGGGCGCCTTGGCGCACTACATCGCCCTGGAGCAAATGCGCTTTGACCAAAGCTTTGACTTTGTGAGCGAGGTAGATGAGTCCTTGGATGCGAGTGAATTGTCGGTTCCGCCCATGCTCGTGCAGCCCTTGGTTGAGAACGCCATCTTGCACGGTTTGAGGCCGCTGCAGGGTCGGCGCGGATGCCTCACGCTGCGCGTGCTGCAGTCCGTTGAGCCGGACCGCATCCGAATCGAGGTTGAAGACAACGGAATCGGCCGCGCCGCGGCCTCCGCCCAACGCACTGGAGACGAAGGTCGCAAGCGCTCGATGGCGACCCGAATTCTGGAAAACCGACTCAAGGCCCTCGCAGAGGCGAGCGGCAAGGCCTACACGCTTTCTGTTGAAGACCTCAATGAGGGAACGCGCGTCATCCTTGCGCTCCCGAAGGACGAAGTCTGGGGCGCATAGGTTAAGTTCGCATTGATGAAGGCCCTTTTACTCGACGACGAAGCCCCCAGCCGCAAGGCGCTGCGCGGCAAACTGGATTTGTTCTGCCCTCAAGTGCGCGAAGTGCTCGAGGCGTCTACGGTCGACGAGGCCTGGGAGTTGCTGCTCGGCCATAAGCCCGACCTTCTCTTTCTCGACGTGCACCTCACCGGGGAACTCGGTTTTGACCTCCTCGAGCGCCTTTCGACCGACGACCCGGAGTGGTCCGGAGCCGTCATCGTCGTCACCGCCCACGACAGCTACGCGCTGCGCGCCTTCAAAGCCAGCGCCATCGACTACCTGCTCAAGCCCATTGACCCCGAAGAGCTTGCGCGCGCCGTCAAAAAAGCCACGGCGGCCCTGCCGTCGGCCCAGCTCGGAGCCCTCGTCGACAACCTACGCGACCGCGGCGACAAAAAGCTCGTCATCTCAAGCACCGAGGGCATGCACATCGTGCGGATTACCGAAATCCTTCGCTGCGAGTCCACCTCGAACTACACGCAGTTTTTTATGCGCGGAGGCAAGAAACTTCTCGCATCGCGCACCCTCAAGGACTACGAGTCGATTCTGTCGCCCTACGACTTTGAGCGCGTGCACAAATCCCACCTCGTCAATATGGATGTAGTCAAGCGCTACGTACCCAGCGACGGCGGATACCTTATCCTCGAAGACGATTCAAACGTCCCCGTGGCGAACCGCAAAAAAGATGTGGTGATGGCGCGGTTGAAAGCACTTTAGCAGCTAGTAACTAGTTGCTAGTTACTGGTTTTCCACCGACTTTGCCATGTCTTCGACCGCAAGGCGCAGCGACTCTTTGTAGGTAGAAATCCGTGCGCGGACCGCGAGGTCCGAGGCTCCGAGGATTTGGGCGGCAAGGATTCCGGCATTGGCTCCGCCGTTGAGGGCGACGGTGGCCACGGGCACGCCCTTGGGCATTTGAAGGATGCTCAGCACGGAATCCCAACCGTCAATCGAATTGCTGCTTTTCACCGGAACTCCGATGACGGGAAGCGGCGTGGCGCTGGCGACCATACCGGGAAGGTGGGCGGCTCCGCCGGCTCCGGCAATGATGACTTGGATTCCGCGGTCGGCGGCCTGCTGGGCGTATTCGAGCATGCGCACGGGGGTGCGGTGGGCCGAAACGACCGTGATTTCGTAGCTGATTCCGAGCTCCTTGAGCAGATCTGCGGCGCCTTGCATGACAGGGAGGTCGCTCTGGCTTCCCATGATGATGCCTACTTGGGGGGTGTTCGTGCTCATAGCTTTTGAGGTTGCGCCGACACGGCAGTTAAGGCGTCGCGGGCGGCTGCTGCGCGGCTGCGCGCTTCGTCGACACTGTGGCCGACGGCCGTCCAGTGGCCGAGTTTGCGAAAGGGGCGGGTTTGTGTTTTTCCGTACAAGTGCAGGTGGGCGCCGGGAACCGCCAATGCGCGGTCCAGTCCCTCGTAAGTGACGGGGCCGCGGTGGCCTTCAGCTCCGACCACATTGGCCATAACCGTGGGCTGGCGAAGCGCCGTGGATCCCAATGGGAGCCCGGTGGCGCAGCGAAGCAACTGCTCGAACTGCGAGGTTTCGCAGCCTTCAATGCTCAGGTGGCCGGAATTGTGGGGGCGGGGGGCCACCTCGTTCACGAGCCATTGCCCGTCGCGGGTGTAGAAGAGTTCGACGGCGAGAAGGCCAAAGATTCCGAGTGAAGTAGCCACGCGAAGCGCAAGCTGCTCGGCCTCGGTCAACGCCTCATCAGGCAACGGGGCGGGGCAGACCACAAATTCAACTTGGTTGGCGACCGGGTGAAACTCCATGGCTACGGGCGGAAACACCGCCGTACTGCCGTCGGGGTGGCGGGCGACGATGACTCCGATTTCTTCGGCGATTTCGACGAGGGTCTCTGCGACGCAGGGCTGGTCGGGCAGCGCTTCGAGGTCTTCGGGGCGGCGCAGAACGCTAACGCCGAATCCGTCGTAGCCGCCTTGGGCGACCTTCCACACAAAGGGTAGCGTCCAGCGGCCCTCGGCGACTGCGGTCTTGAGCGCGGCTGCGCTTTCAAAGCGTTCAAAGTCTGAGGTAGGGATGCCGTGTGTGGCCCAAAAGTCTTTTTGTGCGCCCTTGTTTTGAATGATGCGCAGGGCCGACGAAGGCGGAAAGCACGTCACACCCTCTGATTCAAGCTGGGCGAGTGCGTCGACGTTGACGGTTTCGATTTCGATGACCGCCGACTGGGCGCCTCGGGCAAAGTCCAGTGCGGTCTGGTAGTCTTTGAAGTCTCCGACCTCAAACCGGCGCACGCCCCAGCGGCAGGGCGCTTCGGCGTCGGGGTCGAGGGCGCGCACACCCACGTCCATGCGTAGGGCTTCGGCGAGGAACATTTTGCCGAGCTGTCCGCCGCCCAGTAAGGCGATTTCAAAGTGGGGGTTGGCGAGGGCTGAACTCATTCTTCGGTGCGCACTGCTTCGGCGAGCGGGTGCACGGCAAAGGTACGGCCGGTTTTTTTCTCGGTGCAGGCAAAGCGCGTGCGGCGCTTGGGTCCTTTCCGAAATTCCATTCCGTTGCCGAGGCGAAACCAGGCCCCCTCAGGAAGCTGTTCCACACGGAGCTGGTCAGAGTCTGCCCTGAGAGCGCGGAGTAAGTCGGGCGCCGCTCCGCACGAGGCTTTGGGCTTATGGAGCTGGCGCTGGAGGGCCCGGGCGACCGACGGACTGAACACATCTGGCAACCCGATGAACGGCGCGAGCAGTTCGCGGTAGCGCTTTTGCCATTCTGCCCCGTGGGGCGCGCAACCCAATCCGTCCCATGCCCTTACTTGGGCGTGCGCCAGCTCGTGCAGCAGGGTAATGAGCATCGCCTCAGGCTGCAGGTCGCGGTTTAGAAAAATTTTGGCTCCGAGGTCGGACCGCCAGCGGTACGAGCCCCACTTGCTGGCGCGGGGAGGCGTCAGTACAATATCGCCGCGAAACGCCCGAACGATGCGCGCGGCGTCAGCCTCGGCGGCTGCCGGGATCCGCCCCGTAAGGCGCCGCCAGTTTCGGTCATGGGCATCCACGAGGTTGCCCAGGATTAGTTGCGAAAGCTCGGGCAGTCGCAGTCGCGGCCCGCGCCGCACGACACCACGGCCGTGGCGCCAAACACTACGAGCATCAAGATCCAAATTCGTCGCTTCATGCCCCTAAGGTAGCGTACCTTTGAGCACGATGCTCAGTGGATTCTTTCGCGGACTCGGGTCCTACTTCCTCTTTCTTGGCGCCGTCTTTCGCCGTCCGGAATCGTGGCGCGAGTACTTCAAGTCGTTTTTTAGGGAAGTTGATTTGCTCGGCATGAGCAGCATTCCGCTGGTAGTCTTCATTTCGCTCTTCATGGGCGCGGTCCTCACCATCCAGACGGCAATCAACCTCGACGATCCGTTTATTCCTGACCTCTACATCGGAGTCGCCGTGCGCGAGGGCATCTTGCTCGAATTCGCCCCCACCATCGTGTCGCTCATCCTCGCGGGCAAGGTGGGTTCCAACATTTCTTCGTCGCTCGGAACCATGCGGGTCACCGAACAAATGGACGCCCTGCAGGTAATGGGCATTAACCCCGCGAGCTACCTGGTTCTGCCTAAAATTGGCGCCAGTCTACTCTTCTTTCCTATTCTGGTCATCTTCAGCATTTTCATGGGGCTCCTGGGCGGCTACCTCGCCGGCGACTGGCTGCATCTGGTCAATCCCGACAACTTTTTAATGGGCTACTTTGACGAATTCCAGCCCTACTATGTGGTTTATGCACTGACTAAAACGGTCGTGTTTGCCTTCATAATCAGCTCGATTTCGGCCTGGTATGGTTACTACGTCAAAGGCGGAGCCGTTGAGGTCGGCAAGGCCAGCACTAAGGCGGTGGTCGCCATGTCGTTCAGCATCATCTTATTTAACTACATCCTCACGGATGTCATGCTTCAGTAGGCGGTGATCGAGGTACGCGGAATCAAAAAAGCCTTTGGCGACCAAGAAGTCCTCAAGGGCATCGACATGGACCTTAAGCCCGGCCAGTGCAACCTTATTATTGGTTCAAGCGGTTCTGGTAAAACGGTCATGCTCAAGTCCATCGTGGGCCTCATTCAGCCCGACGCCGGCCAAGTCCTGCTCGACGGACGTGACTGGACGGCCATGAAAGAGCGCGACCGCAAGGTGCTGCGCCAAGAGATGGGTATGGTATTTCAAGGATCTGCACTCTTCACCAGTCTGAGTGTAGAAGATAATGTGCGCTTTCCGCTCGACTTCTTTTCGACAATGTCGGCGTCCGAAAAAGACCAACGGGTCGCCTTTTGCCTGGACCGCGTGCGGATTCCGCAGTCGGCCCTCGCCAAAAACCCCGCGGAACTCTCGGGCGGAATGCAAAAGCGCGTGGCCATCGCCCGGGCTATTGTACTGAATCCGAAGTACCTCTTCTGCGACGAACCCAATTCAGGCCTCGACCCAGAGACTTCGATTGTCATCGACCAGTTGATTCAAGAAATCACCCACGAATTCGGGATGACCACAGTGGTGAATACCCACGACATGAATTCTGTGCTCGAAATCGGCGACCACGTGGTGCTCATGCGCCACGGCTACAAGGTCTGGGAAGGCGCGGGCCCCGACATCCTTCAGTCGACCGACCAAGAAGTTGTGGACTACGTGTTTCGCAGCGCGCTATTCAAAAAGGTGCGGGCTGCCCTTAAGTAGCTAGTAGCTAGTTACTAGTTGCCGGTCGGCAACCTCCCAAATCTTTGCCAAAGTCTCAGGCTGGTCCCAGTTTTCGGCGATTCCGGGCCACTGCATCACCTCGGCAAACACGCGGTCCATCTGGCGTCCGCGCTCGAGGGCCACTGAGTAGGGTATGTGGCTGAAGGTCACCTGCGTATAGAGCGGAATCCACTGATGGGGCCGCTGGGAGTGTAGCTTCGACTCAATCTTTTTGCGGAGCAAAAACTCGGGCTGGCCGGTCAGATCGCGCATTTCGATGAAGTTTAGAAGGGCCAGCTCGGCGATGGCATCTGCGTTGGGCTTGCGCTCG
>DMDX01000083.1 GCA_003451355.1 Cryomorphaceae bacterium | reverse complement strand
AGGTTGGCTCGTTGGTGTGCCGCGAAGCGGCTCTAGCCCCGCAGAGGCACCATCTGCGCAGCGCGCCTTGGGCGCGAACCAGAAGCCAGTAGCGAGAAACAGCGAAGCTTGCCGAAGGGCGAAACGCAAAAGGTTCAACAAATTCCGCATCGAGGTTCCGTATTTTTACCGAATGCGCTTAAAAATTTCTGCTTTATTGATGGCGGTTTCGACCGTGGTACTGGCCCAGCAACCCACTTGGTTGCAGATGTGGAACGACCAGAATACCAATGTGTACGATGTGGTCAAGGAATTTGATTCCGCCTTTGAAGGCAACGCCATGGAGAAGGGCAAGGGATGGAAGCAGTTCAAGCGCTGGGAAGCGTTTATGGATCCGCGAGTGTACCCGACGGGGCAGCGTCCAAGTCCGACAGCTTTGTTTGAAGGCATGCAGCAGGTGCAGCAGACCTGGGGAAGTACGAGCACTGGCGCAAGTGGCCTCGGCCAATGGACGCCTGAGGGTCCGTTCAATGGTAATCCCATTGGAGGAATTGGCCGAATCAACGTACTTGCCTTTCACCCGACGGCACCGAACACCATTTTTGCAGGTGCCCCGGCCGGTGGATTGTGGAAGTCGACCGACAACGGTACCACGTGGAGCACCAACACCGACCTCTTACCAAATTTGGGCGTGAGTGGAATCGCCATCGACCCCATGCACCCCGACACGATGTACATCGCGACGGGCGATCGCGACGGCGGCGATACCTACAGCATCGGAGTGTTGAAATCGGTGGATGGCGGCGAAACGTGGAAGCCCACCGGACTCACCCTGCAGCTGACCAATTACGCTCGATTGACCGGCATGGTCATTCACCCGACTCAAACGCAGCACTTGGTGGTGAGCTCGCGGGCCGGTATCTACCGCACGACCGACGGCGGCGCTAACTGGACCATTACCCAAGGTGGTAGTTTTCAGTCGCTCACGTCCACTCCGGGGGCTCCCCACTTGCTGTACGCCGGTACAGAAAGCAACGGAAAGGTTTGGTTTTCACGGAATTTTGGTCAGAATTGGACAGTGCTTACGGGGGCCTCAGGATTGCCCGCCAATGGCCCCGCACGGTGTGAAGTGGCGACTACCGCAGCTGACACCAACTACGTGTACGCGCTCTTTGGGGCCAACAACAGCGGACTGTACGGGGTGTACCGCTCGACGAATAAGGGCGTGACGTGGTCGCAAATGCACGGTTCTACTCCGAACCTTTTGGACTGGTCAACCACCGGAAGCGGTGCGGGAGGCCAGGCCTGGTACGACTTGGCAATCGCGGTTTCGCCGCTCAACAAAGACGAGTTGCTGATTGGCGGCGTCAATGTGTGGCGGTCGAACAATGGTGGTGCCAACTTTGCCCTGAGTGGACACTGGTACGGTGGTGGCGGAGCCAGTTTTGTGCACGCGGACCAGCACTGGTTCGCGTTCCGCCCAGGAACCAATGAGATTTGGGCAGGAAACGACGGAGGAATGTACATGTCGCCCAACGGCGGCCTGGCCAACAGCTGGGTGTCCAAAAACAACGGACTGTCGGTGACTCAGTACTATAAGATTGCGACGACTCCGGCCAACCCCACGTGGACGATTGCCGGGTCTCAGGACAACGGAACCCACCTTAAAAAGGCCAACTGGTCGCGGGTTCGCGGCGGCGACGGAATGGACTGCGGCATGGACCCGGCCAACGAGCTGGTGATGTACGCTTCGATTTACTACGGCGACTTTACGAAGTCCAACAACGGCGGCAGCAGCTTCAATGCGCCGTTCAATTTGCCTCCGGCGGGCGGCGGAAACTGGGTAACCCCGTTTTTAGTGAGCCGTCACAATGGAAATGTACTTTATGCGGGATTCACTAAAGTTTGGAAGTCGACGAACGCCGGGGTG
This sequence comes from Cryomorphaceae bacterium, assembly GCA_003451355.1. GTDB lineage: Bacteria > Bacteroidota > Bacteroidia > Flavobacteriales > Schleiferiaceae > TMED14. The sequence continues at coordinate 1,907 of DMDX01000083.1, read as the reverse complement.
AGCTTCGCGGCCACAAGCTCGTCCAACTTGCTCGGAACCGACAACATCTACGTACTGGCCGAGTCGCCCAGCAACCCCGACGTGATTTATGCGGGCATCAACCAGTACCTCTTTAGGTCGATGGACGGCGGCGCTACGTGGTCGCAGCACAGCGGCGGCGCGGGCAGCCACGTAATCACGGGCATCGCGGTGGATCCGCTCGACCCCCTTCACATCATCGTGAGCCGCAGCGGCTACGTGGCGGGCCAAAAGGTTTACGAATCCTACAACGGTGGGGTTTCGTACAGCAACATCAGTGGATCGCTTCCCAACATTCCGGCCAATGCCGTGGCCTTTGAGCCGGGCAGCAACAACCTGCGCTACGTGGGCACCGACCTCGGAATGTTTGTGCGCGACAACCTCTTGGGCGACTGGGTTCCGTTCAACGCCGGCCTACCGAACGTGATCGTGAACGACATCGAAATTTTGACGCAACCGCGCGTCGTTCGCATTGGAACCTACGGTCGCGGCGTGTGGCAGTCTCCGTTTGCGAGCGACCTCTTGCAGCGTCCGACGGCAGGTATTGCGGTTTCGCCCGCTTCACTGTGCGCGGTTGGCGACACGATTCAGTTGGCCGACGCCTCGGCGGGCCTCGTGACCTCGTGGTCGTGGTCCGTGATTCCTTCGACCGGAGCAACTTTGGTCGGCGCCAGCACCGCCAACCCAAGCCTTGTCGTTGCGACGCCCGGCCTTTACACCGTGCAACTCGTAGCCCAAAATGCCTTCGGACGCGACACCGCCGTGGCCGTTCAAGCCGTGGCCGTGGGCGGATTCCCAATCCCCGCCGGTGACGGGTTCAGCACCTCATTGGCTGGCCGCTGGTCTGTGGAAAATCCCCACCGCGATGCGACGTGGGAGGCCTTCGCGACCGCAGGGAGCGACGGCGACGGATCCTCGATGCGCATGCCGCACTTTAGTTTGGGAGCGGCGGCGGCAGGCCGCGGCGACGCCCTGGTTTCGCCCGTGTACAATGTGACGGCCGGAGCCTCACTGACCTTCGACGCCGCGTACCGCAGGGCGAGCGCCGCAGGCGCGAGCGACACGCTGCGCGTGTACGTGCAGCAGTGTGGTTCGTCTACCTGGCAGCTTTTGGCCACGCGTTTTGAGTCCGGATCCCAGAATTGGGCGACCGGGCCGGCGCAAGCCAGCGCATTTGTTCCGGCGGTCGCCGCCGACTGGCGGCGCGACAGCGTGTTCCTCGGGACGCTGGCTGGCGCCGCGCGCTTCAAGTTTGAAGCGCGCCACGCGGGCGGCAACCACCTGTACCTCGACCGATTCCGAGTGATCCCGGCGGCCGCCCCCGCGCCCGTCGCCGACTTCGTCGCCACCGACAGCGCCTGTGTGAGCAAGCCGGTACAGTTCTATGCGGCAGGCTTGCCGGCACCGGGCAGCTTCGCTGGCCCGGGCAACTCGGGCGCCGGTGGCGCCCTCGGCGCCACCTACGCCTGGACGTTCCCGGGGGGAGTTCCTTCGGTGAGCACTTTGGCCAACCCTACGGTGAGCTACGCCACGCCGGGAGCCAAAACCGCAACCTTGGTGGTCACCACCGCGGCCGGAAGCTCCAGCATCAGTAAAGCGGTTCAGATCGCGGCCGCGGTGGTTCCGACCGTAACCATCGCCAACCAAAGCGGAAACGTCTGCGCCAACAGCCCCGCCACCTTTGTGGCCACGGCAGTCAACGGAGGCGCCACCCCGCGCTACCAGTGGACGGTCAATGGGGTTCCGCGCGGATTCAACAGCAGCACCTTCACCGTGAGCACCTTGCAAAACGGAGACGTCGTGCGCTGCGAACTCTACAGCGCTGAAGACTGCCCCAGCGTGGCCAAAGTGACTTCGACGGGGATCACGGTGACGGTGCTTCCGCTGCC
>DMDX01000170.1:5796-6167 GCA_003451355.1 Cryomorphaceae bacterium | reverse complement strand
GCCAGACCCATCACCTGGACCGAAGCCTGGGCGGGCGGCTTAGCGCTTCCGAACCCCACGATGGTCGGGCTCTACCACTCGTGGGCTGTCGATTCAGAGCGTTTGAGCCCCGACTGGTCGGTCACGGCCACGGACTTTGAAGGGCTTCCGGCTGCCATGCGGCACCGCACAGCCCCCGTGTGGGCGGTTCAGTTTCACCCTGAAAGCGTGCTAACGCCCCAAGGTCCTGAGCTTTTAAAGGCTTGGGCTGAATTCAGCGCGTCTGTAGTGCGCTAGTAGTCGCCCAATCCGCGGCGGCGCTGAACCTTCAGGGCATTGAGCAGCGGTGCGGTCACGCCCATTCCGATCGTATAGCTCCGGGCGTACCCAAA
>DMDX01000170.1:5019-5510 GCA_003451355.1 Cryomorphaceae bacterium | reverse complement strand
GAAGTAAACGTGAAGTCCATTTTGGCGAGGTCATAACCGCTGGCGAAGCGAATCTTCCAGTTTTGGGTGGCATCAAAGGTTCCGTCGACCCGAACCGAATGGGTCGTTTGGTAGGTCGTACCCACCGCGCTACGGCGCATCGAGTAGCCCGCGTTGATGCTCCACGGAGCCGCCCATGCCACCTGATCCAAGGGCGCGTAGTAGTCGCTGTAAAAATTTTCTTCAAGCCCTAAATCGTTGATTTTGGGGCCGCGCCGACCTTGAGCGGTTCCGCCCCTAAGGCGAACGTCGGCACTGAACTGGTGCATGGTCGGGCGAATCCAGCCCTGGCCCAAAGCCGCTGCAAACGTTTCGGTGCGCACCCCTGCAGAATCCAATCCGTACCAATCAAAAAGCCCTTGGTAGCTGACCCGGTACGCGCCCTTACCCCATGAGGATGAGGCCCGTACCGCCATATTTTCCCACGGATTGCTCAACGCGGCTGCGTTGTA
>DMDX01000170.1:747-4798 GCA_003451355.1 Cryomorphaceae bacterium | reverse complement strand
GCTCCAAGCTGACCGGGGCCCGGCGACCCGTAGGTATAACCCTGAAAGCGGTTAAAGCGCTTCAACGTGCCGGCCGTATCGCTTTGTACTTCTTGGTAGATGTTCCAGCGCGGATCCGAAAAGTCAGGACGCGCAATCGCCGTCACCGACGGGTACATCACGTGGCGCAGGGCCGACACAGGGCCGCTACGGTAGCGAAAAAGGCCATACAGCGTGGTGTTGGCCGAGGCCGAGGCCCGAAACTCACGAGCCGTAAAAAATCCGCGGGCGGTATCGGTGCGCACTTCGCCTGAATCCGCGTCCCACGTGTAGTTAAGTGCGGTCGGGTACCACTTCTCGGCCCAGTCGGCGCTAGGGTTGATGGTGATGAAGCGCAAGAGCTTCAGGTTGGTGTTCACAGAAGCTGACTGCTGGATACCACTGCGAAGGCGCGCCGGATCAAAGAGCTCGGCGGGGTCCTGGAGCTCTTCGAGCAAGCCTTGGGTCTCGTTGCGGCCGTTCATGGCATAGGTCAAGCCGATCCCCTCGTACCAACGCGGGGCCCCACTGCGCACCTTGCGGGCAAAGGGCTGCACCCGGGCCATTCCGAGGGTGAATTCCGGAAGCGACAATGCAATCGTGCCCTGCTGGTTGTTTTGGCGGTGCCTGAGGGCTCCGGTGAAGGTAAACGGAGTTCCCGGGAAGCGCTGCACGAGACTCACCGACGACGAGAGGTCGTTCTTGAGAAAGTCATCTGGGTTGGTCGTCGTGTTTTTGAAGAAGCTTCCGGTGGCGAGCTCGACCCGGGCCGAAACAGTGCGCGTCGGATGCGCTTTGGGGTCTTGGTTGTGGTTCCACGAAATTCGATAGTCGCGGGCGTCGTAAAACTGTCCGTAGTCGGCATAGCGCGGATCCCCGTAGCGCGTCCGGTTAGCCTGAACCGTGAATCCGCCCGAAAAACGGTAGCGGTAGCGGTAGTTCGACTGCGCTTGGATACCCCATGATCCGCGGGTGTACAAGTCGCCCGTGACGCGCAGGTCCAGGTGGTCATTGAGGGCCCAGTAGTGTCCGAATCCAGTGAGTCCAAGGCCCCATTCGCGGCGGTCGGCGAAGTTCGGCAGAATGAATCCAGACGCGCGCTTTTCGGCCATCGGAAAAAACCCAAAGGGAAGCGCCAACGGCGTCGGAAGGTGTGCCAACTCAAGGTAGGCGGGCCCTGTCACAATGCGCTTACCCACATCAAACCTCGCTTGGGGCGCGACGATGGCAAAGTGGGGCTCGGCGTGGTTGCAGGTCGTAAAGCGCGTCGAACCAATGTAGTAGCTCGAATCACTAATCATTTTTACCTGCTTGCCAAACAAAAAACCTCCGGCCTCTTGGCTCGACGACTGGTAGACCCAGCCCTTTTGGGTTCCGTAGTTGTAGCGCAGCGTATCGGCACCGATTCGACGGTCGCCTTGGGTAAAAATTGGGCGCCCGAGGTAGCTGCCGTCCGCCTGGCGCGCACCGTAGGCCTTGATTTCGCGGCGTCCCCAGTCGATTTCAATGATTTCAGCCTGAAGGGTGAAGTCCTTGGATTCGGCACGAGCCTTGCCCTGAAGGTTCATGGTGCTGCTGCCGGGGACAAGCGTTCCTTGGCGTTCCGAGGAATAGGTGATTCCGTCACCGTCCAGCACGCCCTGCGCCACCGCCGAAAACGATAAAAATGCCGCAATCATTGCGGCGTAAGCGTGTACCTTTGAAGCGACGTTCATGAAATCAGTGACCAAAAGTAGTACCTACCAACGCCTAGCGTTTGTTTTGATTGCCTTAATGGCGATTCCGCAGTCCGGCTTTCAACCTGCTGCGCGAATGAGTGACCAAGTTCGCACCGTCGTTATCGATGCGGGGCACGGGGGAAAAGACCCCGGCAACCTCGGGACCCGACGCTATAAAAAGACCGAGAAAGACGTGTCACTATCCGTTGCCCTCAAGGTCGAACAGTACATCAAGCAGCGCTTTCCCGACATCAAGGTGGTGATGACGCGCCGCGACGACTCCTACCCCACCCTCCACGAACGCACAGTTATCGCGAATCGCGCCCAAGGCGACGTCTTTATCTCGATTCACTGCGACGCCGCCGAAAACCGCTCGGCCTACGGTTCGTCGACCTACGTTATGGGTAAAGACCACGACGACGAAAACCGGGTCGCCATGCGCGAAAATTCCGTCATTCTGCAAGAAGACAACCAAGAAGTCTACGAGGGCTTTGACCCCACCAAGCCCGAGTCGTACATCATGCTGACCATGTTTCAGTACGCCTTCATTCAGCAGAGCGTAGAACTGGCCCAAACCGTTCAAAACGCATTTCGCAACGACGTGGGCCGCAAAGACCGAGGGGTGAAGCAGCAACCGCTCTATGTCACGAGCCGCACCGCGATGCCAGCTATCCTTATCGAGCTCGGATTTTTGACCAACAGCGCTGAAGAGGATTACTTGATGACCGACGACGGCCAAGACCAAATGGCCCAGGCCATTGCGCGTTCGTTTGCCCAGTACAAAGTGCGCCGCGAGGGCGGAACTGCCTCAGAACCAGTCGTTCCACCCGCACCCAAACCTGAGGTTCGCCTGCCCGAGCCGGCGGCACAAGAGGTTCCGAAGGTCGAGGCACCCACGCAAGAAGCTGCGCCCGTCGTTACTGAGTCCAAACCGGCCTCCGAGGCACCGACCAATGCCGCCGCGAGCGACGTATACTTTACGGTACAGCTCAGCGTGAGCGGAATCCAAAAGAGTACGAGCGAATCCCCGTTTGATGCAATTCGCGGCGTATTCTTCGTCAAAGACGGACGCCTCTACCGCTACCTCTACGGACGATTCGGTTCGCGTGACGATGCCTACAAAGCCCTTCAAGAGGCCCGCCAAAAAGGATTTCCAGACGCCTTTATGGTGGCGTACCGCGGAACCGCGCGCATCACCCTCGACGAAGCCGACCAAGCCCTTAAGAAGCCGTAACTTGTATGCCTATGTTGTCTCGTGAACTCAAAGCCGGCCTCGTGGTCCTGATTGCAGGGCTGGTACTCTACTTCGGAATCTCGTACCTCAAAAACAGCAACCTGTTTAAGGAGGGTATCACGCTGTACTCCGTATACGACAAGGTCGAGGGCATCATGGGCTCTCAGCCCGTAACCATCAACGGACTGGCCGTTGGGCGCATCGAAAACATCTACTTCCACCCCGACCAATCCGGACGCGTGGTCGTCGCAATGACCATCAACACCGACTACCCGATTACGGTGACCACCTTGGCCCAAATCAAGTCCAGTGACCTTTTAGGGGCCAAAGAAATCGCCCTTGAAATCGGCTCCGGAAGCGTACTCGTTGAAGACGGCGACACCTTGCGCAGCGCCATCGAAGAGTCCCTTGGCGACGCGATCAACAAAGAGGTGCTTCCGGTCAAAATCAAGACCGAGAAGCTCATCGCCTCGCTCGATACCGCAATTCAAATTCTCACCGGATTTTTAAAGGGCGGAGTTGAAAACGACTTCCGTTCGTCATTCAGCAACGTCAATCAGTCACTGATTCACCTCAACGAAATCACCACGGAGCTCTCCACCTACATGGTCGAGAACCGCGAATCACTCGGACGTGCCACGCAAAACTTCGAGCGCCTTTCAAAGTCACTCGCGGACAACCGCGACGAACTCGAGCGCGTGTTCGAAAACGTGGCCAACATTTCAGATTCACTCGGCAAGGCCAATGTCGGCCAAACCATGCTCGCGCTCGAGCGCACCTCAAAGAACCTCGACATCGTCACCGGCCGCATGGCCAACGGCGAAGGAACCCTCGGAAAGCTCAGCGCCCAGGACTCCCTCTACAACCAAATTGACAAAACCGTGCAGTCACTAGACCGACTGCTTCTTGATTTGCGCTACCATCCAGAGCGTTATGTTCGACTGTCGGTGTTTGGTCGCCGACCCAGCCGCGTTGAAGAGGAATGATTTCTAGCCTCATTTTTACGGCCGTTCTCGCCGCAGGTGTCGCCGGCTTTACCTACCAAGTTCGCCGCCTCCGCCGCGGCTTGGCCCTCGCCCGT
>DMDX01000170.1:0-578 GCA_003451355.1 Cryomorphaceae bacterium | reverse complement strand
TTCTGGCCGCCACGACCGCCAGTCGGAGCGCTGGTCCACCATGGCCCGGGTCGCACTTGGCCAAGGAAAGATGGGCCCTCGCCCCCTCGCCGCCGCCATGCACCTCATCGTCTATGTGGGCTTTGTACTCATCAACATCGAAGTCCTTGAAATCGTTTTGGACGGCATCTTGGGCACCCACCGGCTGCTTCGCGAGCCGCTGGGCGGCATCTACGACGGCCTAATGAACTTCTTTGAAGTCCTCGGATTTTTGGTCATCGTGGCCTGCGTGGTGTTCTTGGCCCGCCGGCTCGGCTCAGGCCCCGACCGCCTGAAGCACCCCGACCTCGCCGGCTGGCCCCAGCGCGACGCCGTGAACATCCTGGTCATCGAAATCGTCCTTATGTCGGCGCTGCTCTTGATGAACGCAGCTGAATACCAGCAGCTAGCAACAAGCGGCCAGCAGCTAGCAACCAGCAGCCCTTGGTGGATCAGCGGCCTCTTGCTCCCCCTCTTCGGCGGCTGGAGCACTTCGGCGCTGAGTGCCTTTGCCAAGATCGGAAGAGCACACGTCTGAACTCCAGTCACACAGTGATCTC
>DMDX01000033.1:10311-10456 GCA_003451355.1 Cryomorphaceae bacterium | reverse complement strand
CTGCCGCCTCTATTTTTTTGACGAAAAGGGCAAAATCAACAACTTCGTGTTCACCCGGCGCCGCGTGCATCCGGTGGGGCGCTACCCGCTGGTCGACTAACTACAGGCCAAGTTCGCGCAGCAGCGCGGCGATGCGCTTGGCGGC
>DMDX01000033.1:9748-9960 GCA_003451355.1 Cryomorphaceae bacterium | reverse complement strand
GCAAACACCTCGGCGAGGGCCTCGGGTACGGGCATTCCGTACCGGCTCGTGTCGGGCCTCAGGCTCATCTGGGCCAAGCTGCCCACCCGCAGTCCGTGGGCGTCGAGGCGCGCCTTCGACACCATGACCATGAATTCGCCGGGGCCGGCGCTGCTGAGGGCGCAGGACCATTCCTCTCCGTCGTTGAGCTGCGCCACCAAACGTTTGATTTT
>DMDX01000033.1:6630-9487 GCA_003451355.1 Cryomorphaceae bacterium | reverse complement strand
GCGTCCACGGGGGTTTAGATGTGCGCCATCATGTCGTCCACGAGGGCGTCGAGGTCGTAGCGCGGATTCCAGCCCCAGTCGCGGCGCGCTTCGGCGTCGTCGATGCGCTGGGGCCAGCTGTTGGCGATGGCCTGGCGAAAGTCCGGGGCATAGTCCATCGTGAATCCAGGCATACGCTGGGCGATGGCGGCGGCGAGTTCAGCCGGAGTAAAGTCCACGGCCGCTACATTGTAGCTGGTGTGTACGCTGAGCGACTCCTTGGGGGCGGCCATGAGCTGAAGGGTGGCGCGAATGGCGTCCTCCATGTGCATCATCGGCAGGCGGGTTTCGGCATCCAAGAAGCTCGTGTAGCGCTCGTCGCGGCGGGCCGCATGAAAGATGTCTATGGCGTAGTCGGTGGTTCCGCCCCCAGGGGGCGTCTTCCACGAAATCAGGCCAGGGTAGCGCAGCGAGCGCACGTCTACGCCAAACTTTTGGCGATAGTACTGGCACCACAATTCGCCGGCGAGCTTGCTGACGCCGTAGACGGTGGTCGGATCCATGACGGTGTACTGCGGCGTGTCCACGCGGGGCGTGGTCGGTCCAAAGGCAGCGATGGACGAAGGCCAAAACACGCGGTCGAGCAGGCCCTCTCTGGCCATGTCGAGCACGATAAATAGGGTGTCCATATTGAGGGCCCAAGCCTTGTCGGGCGATTTTTCACCCGTGGCGCTCAGCATGGCGACTAGCTGGTAGACTTCGCGAATTCCTTCGCGAACCACGAGGTCGCGCACGGCGGCCGCGTCGGTGGCATCAAGGGCCACGGCCGGTTGGATTAAGGCGTCCGCCCGAAGGTCCGCCGCCCACACGTTTTCTGGGCCGCGCTCGCTGCGCAGGGCTGCCACGAGTTCGGTGCCAATCTGGCCGCCGGCTCCGAGAACTAAAACCTTGTTCATAGGGTCAAAGTTAGGTGCCGAACGGGCGCGTTGGGGACTGATGAATGTCATGTTCCGAACTCGGCAAGATTGCCGAACTTTGTAATATGGACCTTTCGCACGACCCGCAATCCGATTCGCCCAAAAAGCGCCGCAAGCCAGTGCTGCGCAACCTCTACGACCGCGCCACCCTTGAGCGCCGTCTGGCTGCCGAGCCCTTTGCGCGCCGTACCGTGTCGTTCTACCGCTACGTGCGCCTCGACGACCCCAAGGCCGTGCGCGACCAGCTCTTTGCCGAATGGGATGCGCTGGGCGTCTTTGGCCGGGTGTACGTGGCCCGCGAGGGAATCAACACCCAAATCAGCGTGCCCGAACCCAACTGGACGGCCTTTGCCGACGCCCTGTACGCCTGGACGGAATTCGACCGCATGCCCTTTAAGTTCGCCGTCGAAGACGACGGGAAGTCCTTTTTGAAGCTGACGATTAAGGTCCGCCACCAAATTGTGGCCGACGGCCTCGCCGAAGACGAGTACGACGTGACCGACGTGGGGCGCCACCTGACCGCCGCCGAGTGGAACGCGCTGATGAAGGCCGGCAACGCCGTGGTCGTCGACATGCGCAACCACTACGAGTCCGAAGTGGGCCACTTCGAGGGCGCGGTGCTGCCCGAGGCCGACACCTTTCGCGAGGAGTTGCCCGAGGTGCTCCAAAAGCTACGCGGCAAAGAGGACGCTCCGGTGCTGCTGTACTGCACGGGCGGAGTCCGCTGCGAAAAAACCTCGGCCTACCTGAAGCACCACGGGTTTCAGAACGTCAACCAGCTGCACGGCGGAATCATCGACTACATCCGCCAAGTGAAGCAGGAGGGCCTAGAGAACACGTTCAAGGGCGTGAATTTCGTGTTTGACGAACGCCTCGGTGAGCGCATCAGCGACGACGTCATCGCCCACTGCCACCAGTGCAGAACCCCCTGGGATCTCCACACCAACTGCGCGAACAAAGCCTGCAACCTGCTGTTTTTGCAGTGTCCGACCTGCGCGGCCGAGCACGAAGGCACCTGCTCCACCGAGTGCCACGAAATCATTCACCTGCCCGACGAGGCGCAGGCCGAAATCCGCCGCAACGTCGGCGCCCAGGGCGGAACCAAGCGCTTTCACCGCGCCCGCCCCGAAGAATTCAACCAGGGCGCTTTTGCCCCCAAAACCACCTAACACAACCCTCGTTATGCCGTTCTACCACCAACTCGGAAGCATTCCACCCAAGCGCCACACCGTCTTTGAAAAAGCCGACGGATCGGGCATACACTACGAACAGCTCTTCGGAACCGAAGGCTTTCACGGAATGGCCTCGCTGCTCTACCACCTGCACCGCCCGACGATGATCCGCACGATTTCGGAACCCGTCGACGCCCGCCCCGTAGCCGCCCTCGGCCACAACCTCAACCCGCGCATGCTGCAAGGCTTCAACGTGAAGCCCGCCGACGACTTTTTGGCGTCGCGCCGCACCGTACTCTTCAACGACGACGTGGCGCTGCAAAACGCAGCCCCCACGCGCGGAACCGACGGCTACTTCTACAAAAACGGCGACTCTGACGAACTAATTTTTGTGCACCAGGGCAGCGGCGTGCTGACTTCGTTGTTCGGAACCCTCAAGTTCGGCGATTGGGACTACCTGGTGATTCCGCGCGGAACCATCTACCAAATCACCTTTGACACGCCCGACAACCGCCTCTTTATCACCGAGTCGCGGTCGCCCATCTTGACGCCCAAGCGCTACCGCAACGAGTTTGGCCAACTCCTCGAGCACTCGCCGTACTGCGAGCGCGACCTGCGCCGACCGACCTACTTGGCGCCCACCGACGCCCTGGGCGAGTTCACCATCAAGATCAAAAAAGAGGGACTCATTTACGACGTGGTCTACGCGTCGCACCCGTTTGACGTGGT
>DMDX01000033.1:3641-6359 GCA_003451355.1 Cryomorphaceae bacterium | reverse complement strand
ATTACCGGCCGCATCCACCAGCCGCCGCCCGTGCACCAAACCTTTGAGGGGCACAACTTTGTGGTCTGCACGTTTGCTCCCCGCATGTACGACTACCATCCCAAGTCGATTCCGGCCCCCTACAACCACTCCAACATTGACTCCGACGAAGTCCTGTACTACGTCGACGGAGACTTCATGAGCCGCAACCACGTCGAGCAAGGTTTTATTTCGCTGCATCCGGGCGGAATTCCCCACGGCCCGCACCCCGGTGCCTACGAGCGATCCATCGGCCAAAAAGAGACGCAGGAGCTGGCCGTAATGGTCGACACCTTTCGCCCGCTGCGCCTTACCCAGGACGCCCTCGACATCGAGTGGCCGGGTTATGCCCAATCTTGGCTTTAACAAGCAACTAGTTACTAGCTGCTAGTTGCTGTTACACTTTAACTTCGCACCATGTCTGATTTTCTGCCCCTAAACGGCACCGACCACATCGAAATTTATGTGGGCAACGCCAAGCAATCTGCCCACTACTTCAAGACGGCCTTTGGCTTTCAGGATCTTGCCTACGCGGGCTTAGAAACGGGGCTTAAGGACCGCACCTCCTATGTGCTGAGGCAAGACAAAATCATTCTTGTGCTCACCTCGCCCCTGACCTCGACCAGCCCTGTTAACGACCACCTGGTCAAGCACGGCGACGGCGTCAAAAACTGCGCACTTTGGGTCGATGACGCCACCAAGAGTTGGCATGAAACCACCTCGCGCGGAGCCGTATCGGCCTTTGAACCCTACACCTTAACCGACGAGCACGGCAGCGTGGTTTTAGCTGGAATCAAAGCCTACGGCGATACCGTTCACGTTTTTGTGGAGCGCAAAAACTACCGAGGCGCCTTCATGCCGGGCTTTATGCCGCTCAAGCGCGCGTTTCAGCCCGCCGACTGCGGCCTGAAGTTCATCGACCACATGGTGGGCAACGTGGGCTGGGGCGAAATGAACACCTGGGTAGGCTTCTATGCCAAAGTAATGGGTTTCAACCAATTGGTATCCTTTGACGACAAAGACATCAGTACGGAGTACACTGCCCTAATGTCTAAGGTGATGAGCAATGGCGACGGCCGCATCAAGTTCCCGATCAACGAACCTGCCGAGGGCCGCAAAAAGTCCCAAATCGAAGAGTACATCGACTTCTACGGCGGGCCGGGCGTGCAGCACCTCGCCTTGGCTACCGACAACATCATCGAAACGGTCACCGAACTCCGTGCACGCGGTGTTGACTTTTTGGCCATTCCCGATTCCTACTACGACGAGGTGCTCGACCGTGTGGGCGAGATTGACGAAGACCTGGCTCCGCTTCGCGAGCTCGGAATCTTAGTCGACCGCGACGACGAGGGCTACCTTCTTCAGCTGTTCACCAAGCCGCTGATGGACCGTCCCACCGTCTTCATCGAAATCATCCAGCGCAAGGGCGCCAAGTCCTTCGGAAAAGGCAACTTCAAAGCCCTCTTCGAATCCATCGAGCGCGAGCAGGAACGCCGGGGCACCCTCTAGTCCCGGGTCAGCGGACCGCGCATGCGGACCGCACGAAACGCAAAGCGGGGGCCTCAGGGCCCCCGCTTTTTTTATTTCGTTATGGCGTCAGCCTTACTGCTGCTGGATTCCGAACTGCTGGGCGTACTTCTCGTAGAGCTGCACCATCGGGTCGGCCTGGTAGGCCTCTTGGGTAAGCGCCATGCCCACGGTGTACTGCAGGTTCATGCGCGCCAGCATTTGCAGGTACTGCATATTGGCCTCGACCTCGCTGCGCACCTGGCGGGCCTGCTTGCCCTTAAACTGCGCAAAGTAGTCGAGTCGCTGCACGATGTCGGTCTTGAAGCCCTCGGCCATGGCCTTGGCGGATTCGACGTCTCCGGCCACGTAGTAGCCCTCAATCAACCCGAGTGAGAAGTAGTCGTAGCCCAACTTGGACACCGGCATCTTGGTCGTTGCCGTATTCAATACCTCAATGGCCTTCTCGGTCTGGCCCGCGCGAGCGAGGGCATTGGCCGTGCGCGCATAGGTGGCGCGCAGGTTGAAGGTCGAGCGGCGAACCGTCTCGTCCAAGAACACGTCGGGAACCTCCATATTGCCAAAGTTGAACTTGCCGGCGGCTCCCTCAGGATTCACCATCAGGTTGTAGCACTTCTCGGTGTTGACCGAACCGAACTCGTAGCCGTTGCCGGCTCCGGCCGAAGCCGTCGGAACAAATCGGTACACCAAGCCCTCGAGCTGAAGGTAGTCCTGCAGCCAGAAGAACGAGCTGGGCGAGCTTCCGACCGTGGTCGAGAAGTAGATGGGGCGGCTCCAGTCGTTGTGCGCGATCAGGTCAATCACCATCAGGTCGCGCTTGGCGACGATGCTGCTGCCCCAGTTCCAGTCGATGTAGTCGGGGATGGCCGTCGAATCGTTGGCGAGGCCTGCCTTGACCACGTCGGCCTTACTCACGGGAACCCGGAAGTTCTTCATTGGGAAGAACGGAAGCTTTTTGGGGCTGTCGGTTCCGGCAAACGCGGTGAACATCACGCCGTCGTCACTGCGCTTGGCGTAGTCCAAGAAGTCCTGAACGTACCAGCGGCCCTTGAGGCCCATGTCCTGGAAGTACAGCACGTCGCGGGTGCCCTGCACGTACTCGGACTTTTCGAACGTGAACGGAACCGGCTCGCTGTCGTAGAACTTGCGCTTCATCATGTCGATGTACCAGTC
>DMDX01000033.1:1947-3407 GCA_003451355.1 Cryomorphaceae bacterium | reverse complement strand
TTGGTGAACAGGATCGCGTTGGGTTCACAACTGTCGAGGTACATCTTAGCGATGTCGCGGGCCGTGTATCGGTTGCTGCGGTCGTGGTCGTCCCAGTTCTCGGCCACCATCAGCGTCGGAACCCCAAGGGTCAGCACCGTCACGCCAAGCGCCAGCGCCGTCGAGCGGTACTTGGCGAGGAGCTCGTACAGGGCCACCACTCCGAGTCCGACCCAAATCGCGAAGACGTAAAAGGATCCGACAAAGGCGTAGTCGCGCTCGCGCGGCTCAAACGGCTTGTGGTTGGTGTACACCACAATGGCCAGGCCGGTGAACAGGAACAGCAGCGTGATCACCCAGGCGTTGCGCTGGTCGCGCTTGGCCTGAAACCACAACCCCAGCAATCCCAGCAGCAGCGGCAGGGCGTAGTAGTAGTTGCGGCCTTCTTGCTTCGCCATCGAATCCGGCAAATTCGACTGCGGCCCGAGGCGCATCTCGTCGATAAAGTCGATGCCCGTCATCCAGTTGCCGTTGATCAGCTCGTAGCGGTTCTGGTCGTCGTTCTGGCGTCCGGCAAAATTCCACATGAAGTAGCGGAACCACATCTGGCCCACCTGGTAGTCCATGAAGTACTTGAAGTGCTCGGCAAATGTGATTTTTTTGTCGGGATTGGCGCCAAAAATCCGCTTGTAGTTCTGAACGTGGTCGGCCTGGTCAGACCACATGCGCGGAAAGAAGCCCACGTCGCTTTTGGCGTAGTTCGGCTTGGCCGCCTTGCCGTCGTTGACGACCTCGTACTTGCCCGTGGTCTCGCTGTAGAGGTAGGCGGGCGATCCGTCGGCGTAGGGCTTGCGGCTGTCGAGCTTGCTGTTGAAGCTCTGCCCGTAGAGCACCGGCCAGTCTCCGTACTGCTCGCGGTTGTAGTAGGCCAAGAGCGACATCGCGTCCTCGGGGTTGTTCTCGTCAATCGGCGTGTTGGCGTTCGAGCGGATGGCCAGCACCACAAAGCTCGAGTAGCCGATCAGCAGCATCACGACGGCCAAGATTCCCTGCTCCACAAGCGGACGGTTGGTCTTGACGGCCCAGCGGATTCCGAAGTACACGCCCGCAATCAATGCGAGCACCATTAGCACCGAACCCGTGTTTTTGGGCAAGCCAATGCTGTTGACGGCGGTGATTTCAAAGAATCCGAACAAGCGCAAAATGACCGGAATAATCACGGCAAATACGAGGGCCAGCACAAACACCGATACGGCGTTGGCCACCACCCACGTCTTCCAGGTCACCTTGGGGTAGTTCTTGTAGAAGTAGATCATGACGACCGCCGGAATGGTCAAGAAGACCAGGATGTGAACCCCCACCGAGAGTCCGGTCAGGTAGGCCACCAGCAGCAGCCAGCGGTTGGCGCGCATGTCGTGGTCCGCGGCGGCCTCCCACTTGAGCGCTGCCCAAAAGGCCACAGCCGTAAAGAAGCTCGACAT
>DMDX01000033.1:0-1677 GCA_003451355.1 Cryomorphaceae bacterium | reverse complement strand
CCGAGGGATTCCTCGCCGCGCACCAGTTTTTTGGCCAGCATGGTGATGGTCCAAAACAAGAAGGGGATCGAGAGGGCCGAAGACAGTCCGCTCGTAAAGTTGACCCAGTAGGCCTGCTTGGTCACGTCGCCCAGGGCGAGCTGCGACATCACGTTGGCAATGAGCTGAAATACAGGGGCACCCGGAGGGTGTCCGACCTCAAGCTTGACCGAGGTAGTAATGTATTCACCACAGTCCCAGAAGCTTACGGTGGGCTCCAGGGTGAGTGTGTAGGTAACGAGGGCGACGACGAAGGTCGTCCAGCCGAGGGCGTTGTTCCAGAAACGGTAGTTGTTCATTGCTGCAGTCGTTGAGACGGAGCAGCGAAGATACCGAATCCTTACAAGTCGAGGGTCAAATCCACGCCCAATTTACCCGCAATGAGCTTGTGCAGCTTGGCGTTGAGCGAAGGATGGTCGATTCCGGCCAGGGCGTCCTCGGCAAAAGCCAGCATGAGCAGGGCGCGGGCTTCGGGCTCTTTGATTCCGCGGGCGCGGAGGTAAAAGAGCGCGTCCTCGTCGAGCTGGCCCACGGTGCAGCCGTGCGAGCACTTCACGTCGTCAGCAAAGATTTCGAGCTGTGGCTTGGTGTTGACCTCGGCGCGCTCGTGCAGCACTAGGTTGGCGTTCTGCTGGTAGGCGTCGGTCTTTTGGGCGTCCTCATGCACGTAAATCCGGCCGTTGAACACGCCTTTGGCGCCGTCGTCGTAGATGCCTTTGTAGTTCTCGTGCGAGGTACAGTGCGCGGCCTGGTGGTCCACCAGCGTGTGGTGGTCGACCAGCTGCTTGCCCTTGGCCAGCGTGAGTCCGAGCATGCGGGCGTCGGCTCCGGGCTCCTGAAGCAAGAAGTCGAGGTTGTTGCGAATGAAGCGGCCTCCGGTGCTGATCGTGTTCACTTGGGCGCGGCTGTCGCGGGCCTGCTGAATGCGCGTGTGCTGCGTCAGCGAAGCCTCGGGGGCGTCGTGCTGCAGCTTCACCCAGCGGAGCTGCGCGCCGGCGGCCAAGTAGGCCTCGTCAACCGCGTTGGTCCACGTGGGGTGGTCGGTCAGGGACTGGTGGCGCTCGATGATTTCGGCTTGGGCGTTGACGCCGAGCACGACCAGGTTGCGGATTTGCGTGGCGCGCGGCTCGGTTCCGGTGGTAAACGAAAGCACTTGGATCGGCCGGTCCACCACCACGTTGTCGGGCACGACCACATAGAGTCCGTCCCAAGCCAGGGCGGTGTTGAGCTGCGCAAGCGGCCCCAAGTTCTCGGTGAGCTGCGCAAAGTAGCGGTCAATGGTCTCGGGGTACTTCTTCCAGGCCGCCGACAGAGTGCAGACGTCAAATCCGCGGTGGGTGGTGTCGCTCAGCCAGCTCGAGTAGCGTCCGTTCAAAAACACGACGCGGTACGAATCCAACTCGTTGACTAAGAACCGTTTGATGTCCTTGTACTCGAGGTGCTCGTCTTCGAGCGGAGCACAGGGCGGGCGCAGCCCGTAGTGCGGCGCGAGCACGGGCTTGAGCGAACTGTACTTCCAGTCTTCGTCGCGCACGGTCGGAAACCCGACAGCCTCAAATCGCTCCATGGCGCTGCGGCGGCGGTCGCGCACGGCCTCACTCGAGTAGGCGGTCAGCTCTTTCTCGTGAAGCCAGTACT
>DMDX01000146.1 GCA_003451355.1 Cryomorphaceae bacterium | reverse complement strand
TATCGCCGGGGTACGGAACACTTGTGTTGTACTTCGATTGGCTAACCACGCTTGACAGCTGCGCAAACCAGTACGGTGCCGTTGCGTTTTTCTTCCAGTACCGGCCAAAGGGCACCGAATAGTTTTGGATCCGAATGCTCGGCTGCAGGTAGGTGGACCGCACATCAATTCCGGTAAAACCGTTGACGCCTTCGGTCGAAAGCGCGTAGATGCTTCCGTAGGCGAGCCCCACATTCCATTCCCACTTCGAGGTGAATTGAAATCCGATGCTCGCGGCTCCATGTCCGCGCGCCTCACTAGCTGCGGCTGCAAACGATCCCCCGTTGAAGTCTCCGGCGTAGGTCGAGCTTCCGAATCCCCCGCGAAGGTTAACGGCGTGAAACGATCGCTGTGCAAAAGCTGTAGCACCAAGGGCCAGGGCGGCAATGAGGTAGAGAGTACGCATGAGGGCGAAGATAATGAATAGTTGCGTGGCCACTTAGCGGGGTTGGCTGGTTGGCGAGGTTGGCTCGTTGGCTTTTTGCGCTGCGCGCTAGGGCCGCTGCGCGGCTAAATTTTCTTAAACGGATTATGGTCGTAACAATTTGTTTATCTGGGATATAGCCGTTTCAAGGTTTTTGAGAAAAAGTAAAATCCGGTTATAACCGAACGGGTTGTTGCGCTTCGCGCCTTCGGCGCGTTGTTTCTCGTTTATTGTTTCTGGAGTTCGGCGCTTGGGTAACCCCGCTTCACCAAACAAGTAAACAGAAACCAGCTACAGAAAGCCAACGAGCCAACCTTGCCAATATCGCCAACGAGCCAATCCTGCCAAAAAAAACAAAACCCGACCAAAAGGTCGGGCTTTGCCAAACAAACAACATGACTCAAATTATTGAGCCGCCCAATGCTTCGCGCTTACGCGACCATTAGGCCCATAGACCAGCACGTAGTGCTGGCTTTGGTCCGCTGACGTGGTCAACCACGTACCAACTTTTTTGCCGTGGAAGTACTGACCGTGGATCAGTACGTCGCCAGACTCGCTGTAGAGGGCGAAGGTTCCGTGGCGCTCGCCGTTGCGGTAGTATCCGCGTTCTTTGATTTGCCCGCTTTCGAAGTACTTGGTGTACTCGGTGCGATCGCCCAATTCGGCAATCGTTATGCGTTCATTCGCATTGGGGGTGGGGTCGGGGCGCAGGTCCTGAGCTTGAGTGATCAAGCCGGATGTCAACAGCGCCACTAGTAGAAAGGTCTTTTTCATGGCGTCCGTATGTTAAGTTAACGTTACTCAAAGTTAACACAAAATTAACATTACGCAACACCTGCAACTCGATCGACTAAAATTTGTGCCATTCGGGCAAATGATTGGGTGCTCCATCCGGCTATGTGTGGCGTAATCAGCACGTTAGGATGGTTAAGCATTGTTTGCCAAAACGGTGAAGCTTCGGTTAAACCCTCGAGGTTGGACTTTTCGAGGTCGACCACGTCGAGTCCGAGTCCGCGAATGAGGCCGTCGTTGAGGGCGCGCCATGCGTCTTCGAGGGGAAGAATGTTGCCGCGGCTGGTGTTGATGACCCAGGGTTGGCGGGCGCACTGCTGCCAGAAGGCGTAGTCGGCGTAGCCCTTGGTTTCGGGCGAGAGGGGCAGGTGCAGACTGATGATGTCGCACTCCGCTTGGATTTGGGCGAGGGTGGATTCGCCCTCAAATCCGCTGCGGTAGGCGTCGTGGGCCAGCACGCGCAAGCCCAGGCCGCGCAGCAGGGCGGCGAACGCGGGGCCGGTGTGGCCGTATCCGATGATGCCAACGGTGGCTCCGGCGAGTTCCCAGCCGGTGTTGCTGGCACGGTTCCATTGGCCGGCGGCGACTTCGCGGGCGGACCAGGTCACGCGTTTGGTGAGGCCCAGCAAGAGGCCGAGGGCGTGCTCGGCGACGGCGGGGGCATTGCCTTCAGGGGCTGACAGGCAGGCGATTCCGCGGGCCGAGGCGGCGGCGCAGTCGATGTGTTCCATTCCGCTTCCGAATCGGGCAATCCACTTGAGCTGGGGGGCGCGGTCCAATAGGGCGGAATCGACGGCGATTCGTCCGCGCAGGACGAGCCCGGTGGCCGTGGACAGGGGCAGGTCGTCGAGGGAGACCCCGTAGCAGCGGTCCAACGTGTAGCCGAGCGACGCGAGGCCGTCTTCAAGAATGGGGTGGGTGGTGTCGACCAGAAGGGCCCTCATCCGAGCAGCGCGTTGGCGATGGCGAAGTAGATGCTCAGCCCCAAGATGTCGTTGGTCGTCGTGATAAAGGGGCCGGTGGCCAAGGCGGGGTCGATTCCGTAGTGGTTGAGGGCCCAGGGAACGGCGGTTCCGAAGAGCGAAGCAAAAATTATCACGCTCAGCAGCGAAACCCCGACGGCGACCGCAAAGAGCAGTCCGTGACCCACGGCCCACGAGTACGCGAGAATGGCCAGGGCGCAGAGGAGTCCGTTCAAGAGGCCTACGCCGAGTTCGCGGGACAGGCGGGACCAAAGGGTTCCGGGCATGTTCGAGTTGGCGAGGCCCTGGACGACAATGGCCGAGGACTGGACGCCTACGTTGCCGCCCATGGCTCCGATCAGGGGCATGAAAAAGGCGAGTTGGGGAAGCAGAGCTAGTTCGCCCTCGTTGCGACCGACGACGGTAGAGGTTAAGATTCCGCCCACGAGGCCCACCATTAGCCAGGGAAGGCGGGCGCGCGTCATTTCAAAGAGGCCGTCGCCAGCCTCGACTTCGTCAGACAGACCCGACATGAGCTGGTAGTTGCTGTCGGCCTCGTCTTGAATCACGTCTACAATGTCGTCGATCGTGATGCGGCCCAGCAGGCGCCCCATGTCGTCGACCACCGGAACCACAAAGAGGTCGTACTTTTTCATGATGCGGGCGACTTCGACCTCGTCGGTAGTCGAGGTGACGGAGCGAACGCTGCGGTCGTAGACGTCGGCGATGGGGGTGCGGGCTCCGGTAGTGAGCAGTTTTTTGAGCGACAGCGATCCGAGCAAAATGTCGTGGTCGTCGACCACGTAGACGGCGTGCACCACCTCGACTTCTTCGGCCTGGCGGCGCATTTCGCGCACGCAGCGGCTGACGGTCCAGTTCTCGTTGACCTGCACCATTTCGGTGGCCATGAGGGCTCCGGCGGTGCCTTCGGCGTGGGTCAGTAGGTCGGCCAGGTCCTTGGCGTACTCGACGTCTTCGATGTTTTGAAGGACCTCGCGCTTCTTTTCTTCAGACAGGTCGGCCATGAGGTCGGCGGCGTCGTCTGAATCGATGTTTTCGAGGACGACCTCGGCGATCTCTTTACCGGTAAAGTTTTCGAGAATCTCGGACTGCAGCTCGTCGTCGAAGTAGACAAGGATGTCGGTCCAACGTTCGGCGGGCAGCAGCTGCAGCATCGCCAGCACCTCGGGAATCTCGAGCTCCTGCGCGATTTCAGCTACGTCGGCCGAGTGCAGGCCTTCGAGCAGGTCGACGACGGCGGAATCTTGCCCTTCAGAGAGCAAGCGCCGCAGTTCAGCGCGAAGTTCGTGGGTCGTCGTGGGTGTCATGGCGCAGGGCTTCGGCAAGCGCGATGAACTGGTCGACGCGGAGCTGTTCTGCTCGCAGCGAGGCCACCGAATCCAGCGCGCTTGGCGCGCTAAAGGTAAGGCTTTTCAGCGCGTTGCGCAGGGTTTTGCGCCGCTGGCCAAAGGCGGTCTTCACGACAATGGCGAGGTCGCGGTACGGAACCGTCGGTGCCTCAGCCAAGCGCTCGAGCCGAATCACCGCGGACTTCACCTTGGGCGGAGGGTCAAATGCCCCCTCGGGAAGCGTGAACAGGTAGTCGCAGCGGTAGTAGGCCTGGGCCAGGACGCTGGTGATTCCGTATTCTTTGCTTCCGGGGCCGCTGCAGATGCGCACGGCGACTTCGCGCTGAAACATTCCGACCATTTCAGGTATGCGGTCGCGGCGGTCCAGCATCCAAAAGAGGATTTGGGTCGAGATGTTGTACGGATAATTCCCGATCAGCGCGAACGGAGCCTCGGTCAACTCGATCGGCTCTTGCCAACGAAGCAGGTCGGCGTGGTAGAGTCGGGCGCTGAGTTGCGGAAACTTGCTCTGCAGCACCGGAATGCTTTCGCGGTCCAGTTCCACCGCGTGCAGCGTTAGGGGGCGCTGCAGCAGGTACTGGGTCAGCACCCCGGTTCCGGGGCCTATTTCAAGGGCTTGGCTGCACTCGGCGAGGGTCAGAGCTTCGGCGGTGCGCTGGGCGGCGCTCAAATCCCTCAGGAAGTGCTGGCCCAGCTGTTTTTTAGCGCGGATTTCGGCCATTATGCGGTGGGATTGAGCAGTCCGGCGCGGCGCAGCAGCGCTTCGGGCTGGGGTTGGCGTCCGCGAAACGCGACGTAGAGGTCCATGGGGTCGACGGTCCCGCCTAATTCGAGCAAGGTGCGAAAGCGCGGTGCGGCCTGGTCCGGAGCCTCGCGAAAGAATCCGTAGGCGTCCGCATCGAGCACCTCGGCCCATTTGTAGCTGTAGTAGCCGGCGCTGTAGCCTCCGGCAAAAATGTGGCTGAAGCTGGGCGAAATAAAGCTGGCGTCCACTGCGGGCCACACGTCCACCGAGGCAAAGGCGTCGCACTCGAGCTGCTCAAGATTGCTTGGCGCAGTCCGCGCGTCGTGCCACGCCATGTCCAGCAGTCCGAACCCAAGCTGGCGCACGGTCGCCAAACCTTCTAAAAACGTTTGGCTTTGAGCAAGTCGCGCGACCAAGTCGGCCGGCATGGCCTCGCCGGTGGCGTAGTGCCGGGCCCACTGGGCGAGCTCGGCGGGCTCGTAGCACCAGTTTTCCATGATTTGCGACGGAAGCTCCACGAAGTCCCAGCGCACTGAGGTTCCGGTGAGGCTGGCGTACGCGCCGCGCCCCAGCATGCCGTGCAGGCCGTGGCCGAACTCGTGAAACAGCGTCAGCACTTCATTGAACGTCAGCAGGGCCGGAGCCTCAGCCGTCGGCTTGCTAAAGTTCCCGACAAGGCTGACCACGGGGCGCACTTCGCGTCCGCGTTCGTCCGCGTAGGCCGAACGGTAGCTGGTCATCCAGGCTCCGGCGCGCTTTCCCTTGCGGGGGTGCCAGTCGGTCGTCAGGTGGGCGATGAATTGTCCGGCGGAATCCCATACTTCCCATGCCTTAGCGTCGGGGTGGTAGGTAGGGTTGTGCGGAGCCGGCTTCACCTCAAGCCCGTACAGCCGGCGTGCCACGTCAAAGGCCCAGGCTTCGACCTTGGGTAGCGCGAAGTAGGGCTTGGTCACCGCGTCGTCAAAGTCAAGCTTGGCCAGCTTGTAGCGCTCAGTGGTGAAGGCGACGTCCCAGCGCTGCAGGTCGTTCAGGCCCAATTCGCGAGCGGCAAATTCGCGGAGCGCTGCCGCCTCGCGCTCAGCGGCCGGCGTGGCTTTGGCGCGCAGGTCGGCCAAAAACGTGTGAACCGTTTCAGGCGCGGATGCCATACGTTCGGCCAGCACGTACTCGGCGTGGCTCGCAAACCCAAGGAGCTGCGCCCGCTCTAAACGCTTGGCGGCCAAATTCAGGACGCGTTGGCGGTTGTCGCGTTCGTCGCCGCGGGCTCCGCGCTGCCCGAAGGCGCGCCAAAGCTGCTCGCGCAGTCCGCGGTCCTCTGCATAGGTCATGAACGCCAGGTAGTTGGGCGCATCGAGCGTCGCGGCGTAGCCGCTGCTCAGCCCGTGCTGCGCGGCGGCCTCGGCGGCCTGTTCTAAGGCCCAATCCGGCAGTCCCGCGGGGGGCTCAGCCAGCGCCAAATGCCAGGTTTCAGTGTCTTTGAGCAGGTTGTCGCTAAAGGTCAGTGCTTCGGTGCCCAGCTCTTGGTCGAGCTCGAGCAGCTTGGCTTTGCCGGCGGAATCCAACCGAGCTCCGTGCCGTTCAAACGCTTTAAGCGTTTTGTCGTGGAGCATGCGGTCCTCAGCCGATGCACCAGCCGGCAGCACCACCGCCGAAACACGTGTAAAGAGCGCTTCATTCGTCAGCGTCGCGTTGCTGAGGGCGGCCAGCTTGGGCTGTACCACGCGGGCAAGTTCCTGCAGTTCGGGCGTCGAAGCCGCGCTCAACGCATTGAACAACAGCGTCGTCTCGGCATCGAGCTCGTAGGTCATGCGCTCGAGGGCCACCGTGACCGAATCAAAGGTAGCGGGCGCGGAATCCGTCGCAAGCCGCTCCAGCTCAGCGTAGGCGCCGACCAGGGCGTCTTCGACGCGCCCACCCAGCGCCGAGGCCTCGGGAGCCGCGGTTTCAATGGCCGACGCATAGCCGGCCAAGTAGGCGTAGGGCGCTGTGAGCGAACCGTCGGCACATTCCGTCGCTGCCGCCAAAATGCCTTCGGGGTCGCC
>DMDX01000031.1:3572-7709 GCA_003451355.1 Cryomorphaceae bacterium | reverse complement strand
AACGGCTGCAACTACACCCTGATTCTGAACGATTCCCCTGGTAACGGTTGGGCAGTAAATTTTGCTGGGACTCAGTTTCACACACTTGAAGTCATTATTAATGGCGTGGCAACGCCATACACCATTTCAGACCCCAATGGCTCTACGGCAACCTTTTTTATTCCTGTCTGCGACAACGATGCCCTTCAGTTGCGCTTTGTCAATCGTGGACGGTGGTCCAACGAGTGCGGTTGGGAACTTCGCGATGCAAGTGGAACCACCATTCACAGTGAGGCAACCGGAGGCCCGAACATTACAACTGGTGTAAAATTTACGACTAATTCGAATTGCTCGAATCCATGCCCGACGCCCACCGCGGCGTTCACGTGGACTGCAACCGGGCTTAGCTACGGTTTTAATGCAGCATCTTCATTTGGCGCAATTTCAACATATGCATGGGATTTTGGCGATGGAACCACTGGTACGGGCGTCAATCCGGCACATGCATACGCCACATTCGGAACCTACACCGTGCAGCTTATTATCACCGACAACTGCGCGCAATCCGACACACTGGTGCAGCAAATCAATGCGTGCACAGGAACGGTGGGCACACTTAATTTTAGCGCCAATGGCTATGTAGTTACGTTTACAGGCCCCTCAGACCCAGCCCAATTCACGAGCATCGCTTGGAGTTTCGGAGACGGCGCCACGGGATCGGGAGCCAATCCGACCCATACCTACGCGGGCGGTGGAACCTACACCGTGACGCTCACCGCCACAGACCTTTGCGGCAACACCTTTACCCAGTCCCTCACCGTGACGGTATGTGCCAAGCCTACTGCAGATTTCACCTTCAGGGTGCTCGTGTCCAATGGCAACGGAATGACTGTGGAATTTGATGCCTCGGCCTCTGTCGATGCCGTGAGCTACCAGTGGACCTGGGGTGACGGCAACGCCGGAACCGGCGGTCCCGTCCGAAACTACACCTACGGGGTGGCTCAGTTGGGCTACTCGGTTCGACTGATTGTAAATAGCGCCTGCGGAACCAGCGACACCATTATTCGAAGTCTTCGCGAACTGGGTGACGTGGAATTTGAGCAGGGCGGAGTTTGGGTTCCAAACCCAGCTTTGCCGGGATCCCAGCTTGAGTGGCTTGGTGCGTCAATGCTTAATGCCGGTACGGTCCAGTGGTATGCCGCAGACGGCCGTCGTGTCGGCCAGGGTCGCATTCACGAGGGTCGAATCGCAGTTCCGCTGCTTTCTGAAGGCTTGTACTGGATTGAGTGGGAGGGGGCAAATGGCGTGCAGCGCATGCCTGTCGTGATCCACCACTAACTACCTTTGGTGCGTGGAACTCGCCCTTGCCTTTTTGACGCTTTCATTCCTTGAGGTAGTCCTCGGGATCGACAACATCATTTTTATCAGTATTCTCACCAATAAGCTGCCCGAAGAAATTCGCAAAAAGGCACGCACATTGGGGATTGCATTGGCGCTCGTATTTCGAATCATCATGCTGCTGTCGATTACGTGGATCATGGGGTTTCAGCAGGAGCTCTTCAGTATTTCGGACCACCCTGTAAGTGGTCGCGATCTCGTGCTCTTTGCGGGAGGAATCTTTTTACTTTGGAAGTCCACCAAAGAAATCTTCGAAATCACCGAGGCAGGTGGAGCCCAGCACGGCCAAGATTCAAGTGTGGCCAAGAGTTTTGCAGGAATCATTGTGCAAATTGCCTTTTTGGACATCGTGTTCAGCTTCGACTCAATCTTGACAGCGATCGGAATGACCGACAACATCCAAATCATGATTGCTGCCATCATTGTGGCCATGATCGTGATGCTCAAGTTCAGCGGTCCTGTGTCCAAAGTCATCGAAAAGCACCCTTCGCTACAGATTCTCGCGCTTGCGTTTTTGATCTTGATCGGCTTTATGCTCGTCGCCGAGGCAGCGGGCTACCATGTTCCAAAAGCCTACATCTACATGGCGGTGGGCTTCTCGCTTGCTGTAGAGCTTATCAACATCCGCAGCAAAGTGCGCGGCGGAGGCCCCAAGGCCGACTAAACCTCGTGCACAAAAAGGTCGCGGTCAAAGCGCACGCGTGGCCCGTAGACGCCTTCTGGAGCGCGCTTTCCTGCGGAGATTACCATGCAGACTTGGGCTCCGCTCGGTAGCTCAAGTAAACGTTTGATCCGTGCACCATCCATGCCTTCCATGGGGCAGCTGTCAAATCCGTGCGCTCGGAATGCGAGCATCAAATTCTCACATGCCAATGCGGTGGATTTGTGGGCCCAAATCGCCATTCCGCTGAGCGAAAAAGGGCCGCGCGGTATTGGCTTGACCAAGCCCACTAGTGCGACCCAAAGCGTTTTAAACGGGCCAAACAGACCCAATGGCCCCATATTGTAGGCCAACGGAACAATTTTGCGGTAGTACTGGTATGCGGCCTTGAGGCGAACCTTTCGGCTCTCGTCAAACTTTGCGAGCATTAGGGCATTTGTTTCGCGCCAGCGGTCGGGTCGGGCCACCGCCACCACGAGCTCTTGCGCCGTGCGCGCAGCAGGCTGATTCAGGCAGTAGGAGACAAGTTTGGCTTTTTTTTCAGGAGTGCGCACCCAGTAAAAATCCCAGGTCTGAAGGTTGCTCGAGTTGGGCGCAAGCAGCGCCAGCCGCAAGCATTCGCGCATGATTTCTTCGGGGATGGGATCGTCGGTAAACACGCGTACGCTACGACGGCTCTCGACCACTTCAGTGAAGGCCTTTGCGTCCACTTCGGGGGCGGGTTCGTGGTAGCCGTGCTTGGGCGCATTGTTAAAAATGTCTACGCTACTGCCGGGCTTTGGGTCGCTCATTTCGGAATTATTTTTTGAGTAGGTCGCGGATTTCGCGCAAAAGTTCAACGCTCGGGTCCGATTGTGATTCGGGCTGATTGCTGGCCTCGCTCACATGAAGGCGGTTCAACGCCTTTACCAAAAGAAAAACTGCAAGTGAAATCAGGCCAAATTGGAGCACTGCATTCACAAGCGCGCCGATTCCGATCGGAACCGCACCCAAATTCAGCGTCCACGACGCCGTATCGACGTTGCCTGAAAGCCAATTGAGCGGTGGCATCAGCACTTGCTGAACCAACGCATCGACGATTTTTTGAAACGCTGATCCGAGCACCACGCCGATCGCCAGATCCATCGCGTTGCGCTTCAGGGCGAACGCTCGAAATTCCTTCCACATCTTCATGGCCTTAAGTTACGTGCTACCTTCGAAACCATGCGCCGAGAGGAATCCGACATCCTAGAATTTAAGCTTCGCGTCGACAGCCAGCGCAAGATTGCCAAAACCTTGGTGGCCTTTGCCAATGGTCTGGGTGGGCAAATTGTGGTAGGGGTTCGCGATTCCGGTTCGGTAGCCGGGTGCCGCGTCGACGAAGAATTCTACATGATTCAAGGTGCCGCACAACTGCACACTCGACCTGAAGTTCCAATTTCTGCGCGAGAGGAACGGTGGGACCACAAGTCGGTGCTTGTGGTGGAGGTTCCGCCTTCAATCTTAGCTCCCCACTTGGCCCACGATGAGGATCAAGATATCTGGCGGGCCTACGTTCGGCGCGGAGCTGCGAACTACAAAGCCAACAGGGTTCTGCTTGAGTCCATCAACTTGAAGTTTGCAGGCGAGGTCAAAGCAACTTCAGATCAGCTCGGGATTCTGCACCTTATGGACGCAGCCGAGCTAAGCAGTGCCTCGTTGCTCGCGCGTAAGTCGGGGTTACCCATTCGAGATGTTGAAGATGGACTCGCGGTGTTGGTTCGGTGGGATCAGGTCGATGCCGTCCCGGTAGAGCAAGGGTGGCGATATCGTCCGAGAGAATCGTGATATGTACCCAATTCGTACCCATGTCGGTACAGAAGCTGTACCACATTTGCAATGGCCCTCGGGCTTCACACCAAACCAACCAGAAGCCCTTCGGGGCTTTTTTTATGCATTGACGATTCGAAGGGCCACAGCCTTCTGGATTCCCGGAAAGAGGGAGTAGCTCTCAGAGAATTCGGTCGTGGGGATTCCGACAAAAAGGTCAGCCGCGTGGCAGAGCGCCTGCAGGTAGCGCCGGTAGGCCTTGTACCAAAAGTCGGTTTGAAGTTGCGACCGAAGTCCGAGGTATGCCTGAA
>DMDX01000031.1:0-3430 GCA_003451355.1 Cryomorphaceae bacterium | reverse complement strand
GGTCGAATTCAAAGAGGCTAGATTTCATAATCTGAAGCACCGGGGCGCTAAAGCCCATAATGCTTGCGATGGGTAAAAATTCCATTCCGAGTAGGTAGTGGAAGTGTGGGTCCAAGCCTTTCGCGGAATCGAGGTAGTCCCGAGTAAGTTGTGGATCCCAAGTTCCGAAGTCCAAATAGTGAACCCAAAATCGCGCGCAGAAGTAGCGCCCTACAAGGATCGGGTAGTCGCCTTCGCGAGGTCCATGCTGTGTTGCGGCAAGGGCGTGCGGCTTGATCGAATCCCAGTTACCCGACAAGAAGTTTTGCGTGACGCGCAGTCCGTGGTAGTACAAAGGCACGTCGATTCGCTGGGCCATCACATCAATGGCGTTGGCCATGTACCCCTTTTGAATGGTTTCGTAGTCGGCAAAAAAGTGACAAATAAACCGAAACGCCCGTGGATTGGAGAATAGAACCTCCATGTCTTCTTTGTGGGCAAGGCGCATGCGGAATTCGTCGGCAAGGCTGTTTGAGAAGAAGACTAACTGCGCCTTGGTGAGTTCGCCATCATCCCACACAGGGTGGTCGAGCCAGTAGAACCAGTCGGTTACAGGTGCCTGCGTGGTTAGTTTAAAGAGGATCCACAAAAAAATGGTCTGGGCGTTGAAGTCTTCTTCGGCGATGCGTGCGAGGAGGGCGTCCCGTTCTGCTTCGGTCCATCGGTCGCGGTCAATGGTTTGCGTCCAGTCGTAGTAAAACTGAAACCTTCGGACGTCGAGCGAAAACTCTTTGTAGGTGGCAAATCCGCAGTACGTGCTTAAAATGTCGAGCACGGCCCCCCGAGGGGTTCCGCCCGGGACCAGTCCAAAAAACCGACGCAACGTATTGTAGGACACCATACTGCCAAGCTCCTCGTACAGACGTTCTTCAAGGTGCTGGCAGTCGGTTTTGGTTCGAATGGGGCGGCCAAAACGCCGCTGAATTTCGATGCGCAGTGCGTCGAGGTGAACCTCAGTACCTTTGACAAGCATTCTACAAACTTAAGTGCGGTACACGTTATGTACCCAATCGAATCCCCCTCGCTTTTACTCACCCTCGCCGTGCTCGCCGAAACGCTGAGTTTGGTGCTGTTCGGTCGTGCCAATACGCTTTGGCGCAGTCCTGGAATGGCAGCCTACCCCCAGCGATTTGTGCTACTGCGCTCGGTGATGGTCATGATATGGATACACCTTGGAACCGCCATCTTGGCGCCCAGTGGCCTCGGCGGGGCATACGGCCAGTTGGACTTCAGCACATTAATCCTTCTGGGGCTCGGAATGTTTGGTGGCTTGGGCCTTGTCTTGTTCACGCTGAGCATTCGCTCCATGCCGGCACAGCTCGTGTTTTTTGGCGGAAGTCTTCACCTCATGGTCGCCGTGGCCGTCGGATGGTTGCTCGGAGAACTTATTTCACCCATTCGCTTGGCAGTGATCGCGGCACTGCTCGCCGCGCAAATCGCAGTGCTCTGGAGGGACCGTGGGCTTTGGGTTCGCCAGCAGGGCACTTTGCGTTTCCTGCCGTTCCTCGTGGGGTTCATCTGGGGCACCTACTTTCCGTTGTACGGAATTGCAATTCATGAATTCGGATTCTGGAGAACCCTTGTGTCCACGGAATGGGGCGTCTTGATTTTGGCCATTGGATGGGCCGTGCTGCGGCAAAATGGTCAGTGGGACGATCGATCCATGTGGCGGAATATGGCCGAACAGTCCGTCCTAAGCTCCGTGGGGCAAGCCCTTTCGGGTGCCGCACTGTGGTGGGGAGGGATTATCGTGCACAGCATCCTCGCCAACTTCAACGTGCTCGTCAATATCTCGGCATTTCGCATCCGGTTTGGAGAGGCACTTCACGCAAAGTATGTGCTGTACTTTTTGCTTTATGTCATGTTGGCCATCACGTTGGTGTGGAGTTCGTAAAAAATCGTACCTTTAAATACCCTATACATTAATCCATGACCTTGGACATAGCTGTTCAGCGTATGGCCGATGAGCTGCAGCGAGTCGAGCCTTTTGACACTCTGTCGGCAGAGCAGAGAACTGCTCTTGCCCTTCATATTCGTTTGGGTGTATACGAAGCATTAGACATTTTGCCGCACGAAGGTGAGCGTGAGGTGGTTTACGTACTTACGCGTGGCGGAGTACTTCTGCGAACCGAACCACGAACCGAAGAGCACTTTAGTGCCCCAGCTATTTTATCGCTCCGCGGTACCTGGATGCATGAAGGGCGACATTGGGAAGTGGTTTTTACCGAGGACTCCGTCGTTCTCGAGTTGCCGATTGCAGAACTTACCTATTTAGGTAGTAAGGCACCAAAGTTCGCCGAAGCAATTAACCAAGTAATTGGTATTTAGGCTCAACATTACCTAAGTGTGCCAATGGCTACGGAAGTAGCTTGGTGCTACACATTTTCTCTGTTCCTACCTTGCGCTCCGTGAAGCAGGTCACCCTACTCATTCCCACCTTTAACGTTGCCGGTACCCTTGAGCGCTGCATTGACTCGTGCCAAGGCCTCTACGACGAGCTTTTGATCGTGGATTCCTGGTCGAGCGACGCGACATTGGCAATCGCTGAGCGCTTTGGTGCACGGATTATTCAGAGGGATTACGAACATTCCGCGTCCCAAAAGAACTGGGCGATCCCGCAGGCGTCGCATTCGTGGATTTTACTGCTGGACGCCGACGAATGGCTGCGTCCCGAGCTCCATGATGAACTCGCTGCCTGGAGGGAATCTGACGCTTTGGACCCGCACGACGGCTACTGGATCTACCGTGCCAACCACTTTCTTGGACGCCGCGTGCGCTTTTCGGGCTGGCAGGGCGATAAGGTCATTCGCCTCTTTCAGCGCGACCGTTGCCGCTACGCGCCCAAGCAAGTCCATTCCGAAATCGAAGCGACGGGCCCCATCGGGCGCCTGACGCACCGAATGAACCACAACACGTTTGTGGACATTCCCTCGTGGGAGGCCAAGCTTCGCCGCTACGCCGAGTGGCAGGCGGGCGACTACGATGCGCGCACTCCGCACATCACGCCCTACCACACGGTGCTTAAGCCGGCTTGGCGGTTTTTGAAGCACTTCGTGCTTCGGGGCGGAATCCTCGACGGCTACGTCGGCTACAAAGTATCCGCATACGCCGCATGGGCCGTGTGGCTGCGCTACGACGTGCTTCGCCGTCGCCGCATGAACCGCGAATAGCCGGTTACTCCTGCTTGAGCACCTTGATGCTTCGGCCGTTGCTGCAGTGCAGAATGCGCAGACCTGGCGCGCCCGTGTCGAAATGCCGAAGCATCCCACCCGCCTGAATTTGGTGCTGCCCAAGAACTTGCCCAATGGCGTTGGTTACGGTAACGGTGAGCTCTGAAGCACCCGAATTGACCAACGTCAGCTCAGAGGTAAACGGATTGGGGTAGGCGAGG
>DMDX01000118.1:8222-8534 GCA_003451355.1 Cryomorphaceae bacterium | reverse complement strand
ACTCCTGAGCCGCAGTGACCGAACGACCCTCGTCGTCAGTCCACCATTGGCGGGCCTGATGGGTCTCGCGCATGCGCAGGGCCTCAAGATCCCAGGGCAAGAGGTAGGCGGTATCGGCAATGTCGCTGAGGCGGCTGCCGCGAAAGGTGGTTTCGGTCGCGGTCCAGAAACTGGTCTGGGCCATCGCCGAATAAGAGAGTAGGGTGGCCATCAGGGGCCATGCGGGGAGTAGGACTGTCTGCTTCATGGGCCAAAGCTGCTCCAGTCCGTTGAGGCCTAATCGTGTGCAAACGAAAGACAACAGCTGTGGGC
>DMDX01000118.1:7237-7963 GCA_003451355.1 Cryomorphaceae bacterium | reverse complement strand
AGGTTCCGCATTTATTCCCGACCTTTGTACCATGATTGATTTTGCTGCGCTCCGCAAGGAATTTCCCATCCTCGACCAAGAGATGCACGGCAAGCCGCTGGTGTATTTGGATAATGCGGCGACGACACAGAAGCCGCAGGCGGTGATCGATGCGATCGTGCACTACTACGGACAGATTAACAGCAACGTGCACCGCGGGGTGCATACGCTGAGCCAGCGTGCAACAGATGCCTTTGAGGCGACGCGCGGTAAGCTGCAGCGGCTGGTGAACGCCGAGTTTGAGCACGAAATCATTTATACGATGGGTACGACGGGTTCGATTAATTTGGTGGCGCACGGGTTCCGCAGCTTGCTTGGCCCGGGCGACGAGGTCGTGGTGAGCCAGTTGGAGCACCACAGCAACTTGGTTCCGTGGCAGATGCTGGCCCAGCACACGGGGGCGACGCTGCGCTACATTCCGATTTTGGCCGACGGAAGCCTGGATCTTGACGAGGCCCAGCGCCTGATTAATCCTAAGACGAAGTTGCTGGCATTCAACCACATATCGAATGCGCTCGGAACCGTAAACCCCGTTGCGAAGTTGACCGAATGGGCGCACGCCGTAGATGCCTGCGTGGTCGTCGACGGCGCCCAAGGACTGCCCCACCGCCCCGTGGACGTGCAGGCGATGGGGGTGGATTTTTATGCGGGTTCCGCCCACAAAATGTACGGCCCGACGGGCACCGG
>DMDX01000118.1:0-7013 GCA_003451355.1 Cryomorphaceae bacterium | reverse complement strand
GAAAAACTGCCCCCCTATCAGGGCGGAGGCGAGATGATTTCGACCGTAACCATGGCGCAGAGCACCTACGCGGGGCTGCCGTTTAAGTTTGAGGCCGGAACCCCCAACATCGAGGCCGTGGTCGGTTGGGGCGCCGCGCTCGACTGGATGAATACCGTCGGAATGGACGCCCTCATGGCCCACGAGTCCGACCTGATGACCTACGGAACCGAGCGCCTCACCGCCATCGACGGGTTGGTACTGTTCGGAACCGCGCCCGAGAAGTCCGCCGTGCTCAGCTTTGGGTTTGCGGACCTGCACCCCTACGATTTAGGCACGCTGCTCGACCAGCAGGGCATCGCCGTGCGCACCGGCCAGCACTGCACGCAGCCCATCATGGACTACTTCAACATTCCCGGAACCGTGCGCGCCAGCTTCGCCGCGTATTCGTCGCGTGAAGACGTCGACCGCTTGGCCGACGGGGTGGAGCGCTCCTTGCGCATGCTTCGCTAATTCGATGAAATTCCGCACGAGATTATGAGCACCCTCGAAATCCTCAAGGCCCGCGAGGCCGAAGTCGTCGACGAGTTCGAATTCTTTGACGAGTGGATGGACCGCTACGAGCACATTATTGCTCAGGGCAAGTCGCTTCCGGCTGCCGACGCGGCCATCAAGACCGACGACAACATCATTCGCGGATGCCAATCCAAGGTCTGGATTACGGCCGAAAAGCGCGACGGATTGGTCTACTTTACGGCGGATTCCGACGCAATTATCACTCGCGGACTGGTGGCGCTGCTGCTTCGGGTGTGCAACGGACTCGAGCCCGAGGTGCTGGCCAAGGCCGACTTCGAATTTTTGACGGCAATCGGGCTGACCGAGCATCTGAGCCCCACGCGCGCCAACGGCCTGCAAAGTATGATGAAACAAATGCGCCTGTACGGCGTTGCATTCCAAGCGGTAAATTAAGTATGATGCTGAGCGACGCAGAGATGCAATCTATTGGAGAACAGGCGGTGGACGTGCTGCGCACGATCTACGATCCTGAAATCCCTGTGGACATTTATGAACTCGGGCTGATCTACGACGTGCAGGTCAGCGACGAGGGCGATATTCACGTACTCATGACCTTAACTTCTCCGAACTGTCCGGTGGCGGAATCGCTGCCCGAAGAGGTGAAAGAGAAGGTGGGAACGCTTCCGGCCGCCCGCCAAGTGGAAGTAGAAATTACGTTTGATCCCCCCTGGACTCGCGACATGATGAGCGACGAGGCCAAGCTAGAATTAGGAATGCTATGAGTAAGTCTGTTGGCATCGACGCGCTAGGGTTCGCCCTACCGCGCTTGGTGCTACCGATGCAGGCCTTCGCCGAGGGCCGCGGAATGGAGTTTGAAAAACTTCGCTTTGGTCTGGGCCTCGAGGCCATGGCGGTGCCCGACACCGACGAAGACTGCGTCACTTTGGCCGCGCAGGCCGCCTGGAACCTGCTTTCGCAGCAGGGCATCAAGCCCCACGAGATTGGCCGCATTTACCTCGGAACCGAGAGTGCCGTCGACGCCGCCAAACCGTCGGCTACCTACGTGCACGGACTGCTCGAGGAGCGCTTTGCCGCTGAGTTTGGTCCGCGTTCGCTGGCCCACTGCGACGCCCTCGACATGACGTTCGCGTGCGCCGGAGGGGTGGATGCGCTGCTGAATTCCGCCGACTGGGTGCGTGCCGGCCGTAGCCGAAAGGCGCTGGTAATTGCCGCCGACGTGGCGAAGTACGCCCCGCACAGCCCGGGCGAGTACACGCAGGGCGCCGGAGCCGTGGCACTACTTGTGACCGAAGATCCGCGCATTCTCGTGCTTGACGACGCGGTGGGCGTGAGCGTGGAAAGTGCCGCCGACTTTTTTAAGCCGCGCCGCAGCTATGACAAGGCAGAATTGGCTGCTGCGGTGGGCGGAACGCTTGAAGCGGGCGCGGACCACCCTTTTTGGGCCACGCCAGACGCGGTGATTGAGCAGTTTTTGGAGTTCCCCGTGTTTGACGGACCCTATTCGAACGACTGCTACGTCGGCCGCGTGCGTGAGGCATTGGGCCGCTACGAGGCCGAGGCTGGACTTCGTGCCATGAACGACTGGTTTGGCATGTGCTTTCACCTGCCCTACGCCTTTCAGGGCCGCCGTATGTGGCCTGAGATCGCGCTCGACCTTTACGCCGAGCAAGGGATTCTGGCTCAGGTCGAGGCCGAAGCGGGCGTGACCGAAGCCGATGCCGGAGGCCGTAAAGCCTTAGCCAAGGCGTGGAGCAAGTCCGCCGCCTACAAGGCCTATGTGGCCGAAAAAATTGGACCGGGTGAAGCCGCCTCGATGCGCATCGGGAACATGTACACCGCATCCATCTTCATGGGGCTCGTCAGCGCCCTAGTTGGCTATGCGGACCGCCGCGACCTCGGGGGCAAGCGCCTTGGATTTTTGAGTTACGGTTCCGGATCCAAGTCCAAAGTCTTTAGTGGCGTGCTGCGTGCAGACTTTGCTGCCCAGCTGCGCGGCCTGAATCTAAAGGCTGCCATCGTGGACCGCTTCGAAGTCAGTTTTGCTGAGTACGAAGCCCTGCATGCCCGCACCACTCAAGGTCCGTTGGCGCCGGCTTCACAAGGTGCAGTCCTCGACCGCATCGAAACCGAGGGCAACCTCCTTGGGTACCGCCGCTACCGCTGGGTTCAGAATTAAGTTTGTCCTGTGAACGAAGTGCCCATCACCAACCGCGTCGCCCAAAGTTCTCTGGTCACCTTTGACCTCGAGGACTTTTGGCCTACTGGCGGAGTGCAGCGCATTTCGCTTCCCGAACTAGCGCCCGAAGGCATCATTCGCGAGGCTTCTGTGCGCATGTACGTACGGAATTTAGAAAATCATACGTACGACCGTACCGTGGTCTGCCTTGAGGGTGCACAGGACGTGATTGTTCCGCAGTGGTTGGGCCCGATGCTCGCCAGTGCGCTGGCTTCAAATGCGGCCTTTGTGGGCTTCGGAACCCCATCCGAAGTACTCTCGGCCTACTACGCTCAGGCCCTCGCGACCCACGACTGGTCGGCCTACCGCAACACCAAAGTCCTGCTCAAGGGCTGCGGAACCCACCCCGTTCCCGAAACCGCCTACGCTGCGGCCGCCCAGCACCTTACTACGGTGGTCGACAAACTCATGTACGGCGAGGCGTGCAGTAACGTACCGATCTTCAAGGCTGCTGGTTCCTAGTTTCTAGTGACCGACGCACCGAACAAAGTACCAGAAACAAGAAACCAGCTACGAGTAACTAAAAGACATGGAATTTAGAATCCTCTCCCTTCAGCGCCGCATTGAGCCCCTGCGCCAAGCGATTTTGAACCACGAGCTGTACCCGATGATGCAGAGCATGAACGAGGTGCGCACCTTTATGGAGCACCACGTTTTTGCGGTGTGGGACTTTATGCGGCTCCTCAAGGCGCTGCAGAGGGATCTCACGTGTGTGGATGAGGCATGGGTTCCGACCGAAGACCGCGCCTCGCGCCGACTCATCAACGAAATTGTGGTGGCCGAAGAGTCCGACGTGGACGTCAACGGACGCCCCGCGAGCCACTACGAGCTCTACCTCGACGCCATGCGCCAGGCCGGAGCTGACACCCGCACGATTGTGCGCTTTGTGAGCAAGCTTCAGGCAGGATTTAAGGCCAAGGACATGCTGCGCTTTAACCTGGCTGAGATCGACGAAGCGACCATGGATTTTTTAAAGGCCACCGACCGAATTCTCAAGCGAGGCAAGCTGCACCAGACTGCGGCTGCGTTCACGTTTGGGCGCGAGGATTTGATTCCGGATATGTTTACCGCACTCATTAAGAAGCTGTACGCGGAGCACCCGACCGAGTTGAGTGCCTTTGTCTACTACCTCGACCGCCACATTGAGTTGGACGGCGACGAGCACGGTCCGATGGCGATTCAGATGATGAAAAACCTCTGCAAAGAGGACGACGAGCTGTGGCTTGAGGCTGAGGATGCCTGCGTGGAGGCAC
Organism: Cryomorphaceae bacterium; assembly: GCA_003451355.1. Lineage (GTDB taxonomy): Bacteria > Bacteroidota > Bacteroidia > Flavobacteriales > Schleiferiaceae > TMED14. The sequence goes on along the minus strand of DMDX01000118.1, from coordinate 3,008 downwards.
TTGAAGCCCGCCTCAAGCTGTGGGACGCCATAGCCCAACGTGTGAACGTCAAAGTTGGCGTTGCTGAAGCGTTTAGTGAGGGTAATTAGCGCGGCACTCGAGTAGTGCCTATGTCGTAAGCTACGTCACGCTGTACTCGATCTAAATATTTTAGTCGGACATCCTGACTGACGAAGGGAACACTCCAAAATTGCCGTGTTTTCGTCTTAAACCAGCCGAAAACAAATGAGTACACCCCCATTACGAGTCTAAGTTTCACGGAGTTTAAATACAGCGTGAGTATAGGTAGTGCCGGCGCTCCATGGGTGAGGTATGTGCGCACTTTTTTGTGGCCTAAGAGGGGCTTAGGATATCCGTATTTTTTGGTAATCGGAATAAAATTGTACGCATACCCGGGAGTAAAGACTTCATCAAAAAAAGTCTCAAGCCTTGGCGTGAGCCTAAACCACCATACAGGTGATACAATATATATACGGTCAGACCAATCGATGAGGTCTTTGTAGGTGCTTGTGAGTGCAGTGCGCGGGCGTTGAAAACTGTCTCGGTAGACGTCGATTACCCTGACTTCTTCATTGTGGGCAATCAGTGTTTCCTTTATCGTGTGCATTATCCCGCTGTAGCAGAACGATTCCACATTGGGGTGACCAATAACAATGAGGTTATTCACGTGACCTGATCTATCGAGTTTTTTTGACTGGTTTGTCTTTTGGAAAACGACCGTAGTTTCCAATTCCATCAATATCTGCTTCGTCCATTTTATTGGCGAACATGGATAGATTTTTCTCTTCTTCTTTTTGAAGTTGGTTTTGCCGGCGAACCATCATCAAGTAACCCGAAATGTAGGCGGTGAAGATGATACTACCGATAACAAACATTATGGTATTTTCCATCTAGTCTTTTTTCGTGCCGCCATAGTAATCCTTTCGTCGCTGGCGAATTGCGACGGAGGCAGAAAGAATAGACGGAACCCAAATTCCTACAAATATGCCTTCCAACTTGTTTCCTGTAAACCAGAGGCTTACTGAATACACGAACGAGAGAAAGGCCAAAATAATAGGATAGTAGACGCCCCAGAATTCTAAAAATTTATTATTCATCTTCAATTTATTTTAGTTGCACAGACATCTCTCTAAGGTACGACTCTAGTCTCGAGCGTTAAGGAATTCATTGGAGTATTTCGAGTTTTTAAACCAAAGAGTACCCATTAGTGGAGCTTAAAACTCAAGAGCAACATTAAGTTTGCACTCTTACGTTAGTAACTATGAAAAAACTCATCACTTTAATTCTTGCGTGCGTTCTAGCGCTGCCGACAAGCCTTCGCGCCGACGAAGGCATGTGGATTCCGTTGCTGATTCAGAAACTGAACTACGCCCAAATGAAAAAGGAAGGCCTAAAGCTTTCAGCCAAAGACCTTTACGACATCAACCACGGTTCGCTAAAGGACGCAATTGTGTCGTTTGGCGGATTTTGCACCGGCGAAATCATTTCGTCGCAAGGCTTGCTGCTGACCAACCACCACTGTGGGTACGACGCCATTCAAAAGCATTCGACCGTCGAGCATAACTACCTCGAGGACGGTTTTTGGGCCATGGAGCGCAGCCAAGAGCTTCCCAATCCGGGTCTTTTTGCCAACTTTTTGGTGCGCATTGAAGACGTAACTGCTGCGGTCAACGCATCGCTCAACGACCAAATGTCTGAGGCCGAGCGTACTAAAGCCATTCAAATGAAGGGCGCTGAGCTTGCCAAGGCGGCAACCGAGGGCACGCACTACGAGGCTTCAGTGGAGACGTTCTACCACGGCAACGAGTTCTACCTGTTTGTCTACGAGAAGTTTAACGACGTTCGTTTGGTCGGAACTCCGCCAAGCAGCGTCGGAAAGTATGGTGGCGACACCGACAACTGGATGTGGCCACGCCACACGGGTGACTTTTCAATGTTCCGCGTGTACGCCGGCAAGGACGGCAAGCCCGCTGAGTACAGCGCCGACAACGTGCCCTTGACTCCGAAGCACCACCTGCCCGTGAGCACCAAAGGGGTGAAGGACGGCGATTTCACCATGATTTTTGGCTACCCAGGCCGCACCGACCGCTACCTCAGCAGCTGGGGTGTGCAGCAGGCGATTGACCTGTACAATCCGACCGTGGTGAAGATTCGCGACCAAAAGCTGGCGGTGCTGCGCAAGTACATGGAGTCGGATCCCGCACTCAACATTTTGCTGGCCTCGAACTATGCGTCGACCGCCAACTACTGGAAGTACTACATCGGCCAGACCGAGCAGCTCAAGAACAATAAGGTCTACGACAAGAAGCGCGACCTCGAGAAGCAGTTTGAGGCCTGGATCGCCCAGTCGCCCGAGCGCCAGGCCAAGTACGGCGAGTTATTTAAGCTGATGGCTGAGTACTACGACGCTACCAATGCATCGGTAGTGAACAACGTCTTCTTGATGGAAGGCATTGTGCGCGGACCCTCGTCGGCGCTGTTCGCCTACCGCATGGGCCGCACGCTTGAGCGCGCCGTGAAGGACCGTGATTTGCTTAAGAAGAACATTGCCGGCATCGAAGAGATGGCACGCGAGAACTTCGCCGAGTTCCACGCGGGTGTGGACCGCGACTTGATGATGGCGCTGTGGAAGCTGTACATGAACGACGTACCGAAGGCACAGCAGCCCAAGTTCTTGCAGGACATGAACGGTGACGCTTCAGCACTTGAGGCCTTTGCCAACAACGCCTACGAGAATTCGATCTACATGGATGCCAAGCGTTTTGCGGCATTCCTTGAGAATCCTGATTCCGCGACGCTTGCCAACGACCCGTTGACCAAGGTGGCGAACGACTTCCGCACGACCTACTTCGGCGGTCAGGATGCTTCGCTCGCCGCGAAAAAGACCAAGGCCTACCGACTGCTGACAGCGGGTGTGCGCGAAATGGATCCGACCCGCACTTGGTCGTCCGACGCGAACTCGACGATGCGTATGACGTACGGCCACGTGGGCAGCTACGAGCCCCGCG
>DMDX01000162.1:24784-24948 GCA_003451355.1 Cryomorphaceae bacterium | reverse complement strand
CGCCTACTACGCCAGTCTGGCCGATCAAGCATCCGGACTGAAAAAGGGGTACTATGTAGCCGAGGCTTGGGCCCTTCGCCGTTGGGAACGGCAAGTAGCGGCAGCCTGGTCGGGTCCAGTTTCAGCGATTACACCGCTGGACGCCAACGCGTGGAATGCCCTTA
>DMDX01000162.1:12300-24528 GCA_003451355.1 Cryomorphaceae bacterium | reverse complement strand
CCAACGCGTGGAATGCCCTTAGACCACGTTCGTCGGCCGTTTGGGTTCCGCCACACCACCCCTTTACGCAGTCGGTACCCGTGGGGCCGGCAGCGCAGCCCTTAGTCCTGGCGGTGGGCAAGTTTAGCGTCGAAGAGAATGCGGCCGCAATCAAGGGTTTGCTCGCGGCAAATCCCCCCATTTCTCCGCTGTGCTTTGCGGGGCACAACGCTCCTTTGGGGACACCGCACTACGTGGATCGCCCTACTGACGCCGAACTCGACCAACTCTACGCGGATGCCCAAGTTGTCGTGGTGCATGCCGAGCACAGCCTCGGAATCAAGTTCAAACTCATCCAAGCGTTGCTTCAGGGACGCCATATTGTAGCCCACGCCAAAGCGGTTGAGGGACTTGGCATAGAAGGTCGCGTTCGAACCTACACCTCATGGCCTGAGGCCTATGCGCTCATTCGTAAGGCCCAAGAAGAACCCTGGACCCCAGAATGTGCCGCGCGTGCCAGAGAAGTTGCGGCCCGATTCGCGGTTCCGCACACCAATTAAAGCGTCTTCTGGACGGTGGTCGCGAGCGTTCCGTTCGCACAGCGGTAGGTCGTGTGCGGAAACTTGAGCAGCAGTGCGTAGTCGTGCGTTGCCATTAAAATGCTGCGGCCGCTTGCGCGAATTTCTTCCAAAAGGTGCATCAGCTCTTCAGACATGTGCGGATCGAGGTTTCCCGTGGGCTCGTCCGCCAAAATGAGGGGAGGGTCGTTCAGCAAGGCACGTGCAATCGAAACACGCTGCTGTTCTCCGCCCGACAGCTGGTGCGGCATCTTGTGGCCCTTGGTGGGCATACCCACACGGCGAAGTACCGTGTCAATTCGGTCGTCGTTCTCACTGCGGTTCTCGTGGCCCGTGGCGCGAAGCACAAAGTCGAGGTTGTCGCGCACGCTGCGGTCCATCAAGAGCTGAAAGTCCTGAAATACAATGCCCAACTGACGGCGTAGGTAGGGGATGTCGCGTTCTTTTAGGTTGCGCAGGTCGTACCCGACAATACTGCCTTCGCCGGATTCCAAGGGTAGGTCGGCGTACAGAGTTTTGAGGAGCGAAGACTTGCCCGAGCCCGTGGCGCCGATTACGTAGATGAATTCTCCAGGCGCAACCTCGAGGTTGACGTCGCTGAGTACGCGGTGGTCACCCTGAAGGATGCTTGCATTTCGAAGCGATAAGACGGCAGTTGATTCCATGGGCACAGTTTGTGCAAAGTAACGAGAGCCGAACCAAAAGCACGATGTACTTTTGAACAACATGAGGATTCGAATTCTAGCCGCGCTTCTGATGAGCGCCACGCTGTACGCCCAACAGCCGATTACTGGCAATCAGCCAGAAGCACTTTTTGCGGAAGCCCGCGCGCGCTTTGATCGTGCGCTCTACAGTTCCGCCTACGAATACTTCGCCGAAGTCCGCGCAGTGTCGCCCGTGGCGAGCGACTGGTCGGAACAGTCGATGTACTACCAGGCACTCTGTGCGATTCGCCTGCTTCACCGTGATTCTGAGGAGTTCGCGGAATCCTTTCTTCAAACCTACCCGTCGTCGTCGCGCCGAATTGACCTGATTCTTGATGCCGCAGAGCAAGCATTCAACCGCCGTCGCTACCAAGAGGCGAAGCGTTGGTTGCGCATGCTCGATGGAGTCGACCTCGCGCGAAACCTTCGCGCCGAAATCCAATTTAAGTTGGGCTACGCGCACTTTTTGCTCAATGAATTCGACCAAGCCAAGGCCGAGTTGGCTGAGGCAAAAAAGTCCAAGTCAGCCGTCGCCAAGACCGCCCAGTACTACTACGGACACATTGCCTACCTCGAGAAGTCCGACCAAACGGCACTCGAGAACCTCGAGCCCCTTCAGAATCACGAAGAGTTTGGACCGGTGGTTCCGTACTACCTCGCACAGATCTACGCCCGCACCGGCAAAGACGACGAGCTGCTCGTGCTGGGCGAAAAGCTCATGAAGGAGGCGAGCGCGAAGCGTGCACCAGAGATTTCGTTGCTTATTGGTCAAAGCATGTTCCGCAAGAAGCGCTACGCGGACGCTAAAGACTATTTTGAATTCAACCTCGCCAAGGGCGGAAAGATGTCTCCCGAAGTTGCCTACCAGATGGGCGTCTGTGCCTACCAAACACAGGACTACGAAGGGGCCATCAAGGCATTTAACCAGCTGCCTGCCGAGGGTACAGCTGATTGGGCGCTTCAGTCCCGACTGATGCTGGGTGACAGTTATTCGCGCCTCGAGCGTTGGGAAGAGGCCCAGACTGCTTTTCGCTCGGTGTGGCAGAGCAAGGCTGACGACGCGACACGCGAGCAGGCCGCTTACCAGTACGCCAAGTTGACGTACCGAAGCGCAAGTCCGTTTGGCGACGCCATTCAAGTTTTTAATCAGTTTTTGCGCGAGTTTCCGCGCACCGAATACCGACGTGAGGCCAACGAGTACCTGGCCAACTTGTACCTGACTTCCCGCGACTACGGACGCGCACTCGAGGCAATCGTGCAGACCGGAATGGGGTCCATGGCCATGCGCGAAGCCTACCAGAAGGTGGCGTACTTCCGGGCGGTGGAACTCTACCAGGCGTCGCAGTGGGCCAAGGCCGAGGAACTCCTCGATCAATCACTGAGCTATCCATTGGATCGTGGATACGAGGCGCTCGCTCACTTTTGGAAGGCTGAAATGGCCTACCGCCAGGGCGACTACCCCAATTCGCTGGCTGAAACCGACCTGTTTTTGAAGACCCCTGGGAGTTTTACCCTCACCGAACGCCCTGCGGCCCAGTACAACAAGGCCTATGCGCTCTACCGGCTGGACCGCCTCGAGGAGGCTGCGGCCACGTTTCGCGTGTTTCTTGAGGACGCTCCCAAGAGCGACCGCCGCCGCGAGGACGCCGAACTACGTGTGGCCGACCTGTACTTTTTGCTCGGTCGCCATGCTTTAGCCCGCGACTACTACGGACGCATCGTGAAGCTCGGCGGTGCCGATGCCGACTACGCCACTTTCCAGCAGGCGCTGTGCCGCGGTCTATTGGGCGACAATCCGGGTAAAATCGAACAGCTTGCCAAGCTCGAGCAGCGCGGATCTGCGCGTGCCGACGACGCTCTATTTGAGCGCGCCCAAACCCTGCTCCGCATGGGGCGGAACCGTGAAGCCGCCGAGGCCTTCACCGCCTACCAGCGCAAGAAACCCAATACCGAAAAGGGCCGAAGGGCGGGCTTGAACATCGCGCTTGCCCAGCGCAACGACGGAGACCTTAGTGCGTCAATCGCCACATTCCAGACGGTAGTTCGGGACTACACCGGAACCCCCGAGGCGCGCGAGGCGATTTCGGTGGCGCGTTCGGTCTACGACGAGGCCAACCGCATCGACGACTACCTCGAGTGGGTGCAGGGTATGCCTTCGTCGGGAATCCGCGCTAGTGAGCTCGATTCCGTCGCCTACATGTCGGCCTACGACAAGTTTGCCCAGGGTCAAAATCAAGCGGCCTACGATGCGTTGGTCAAGTACCTCAAGCGCTTCCCCGATGGATACTTCGCTGCCGATGCAAATTTTCAAACCGCAGAATCGGCGCGGATGAGCGGACAGATGGCCAACGCCCTTCCGTACTACCGCAATGTGGTGCGCCAGCCCGTGGGGTCAAATACGGTTTCGGCCTACAAATGGCTGCTTCGCGACGCCGAACAGCGCACGGACGGCAACGAGACCAAGCGTTATGCGGAGCGCCTACTTGCCTTGGCTGAGGATGCGAGCTTGCGCAGTGAGGCCAACCGCGCCATGATGCGCGCGCACTTTGCTGAGGGGGCTGAAGACGTGGCGTTGACCTACGCCGAAGGAATTGTAGCAGACGTGCGCCAGTCGCCTGAAGACCGCAGTGAGGCCTTTGCGGTGCGGCTCCGAGTCCTTGAGTCCAAGTCCCGTGCACAGCCTGCGGATTCGCTACGCCTCGGTCTTTGGCAGCAAGCGGCCGAAGACGCAGTGGCTGAAGCTGCCGTCGGAATTCAGGCCGAAGCGATGTACGCCAAGGCGAGCATCCTTCGCATCCGTGGGCAGTACGGCGCTTCAAGCGAAGCTGTGTTTGCCTTGCTCGACAACTACCCCGGTCAGCAAGAGTGGCGCTTCAAGGGGCTCCTCGTGCTCGCGCGGAACTACGCAAGCCTCAACGATGGGTTCCAGGCCCGCTACACCCTTGACTTTGTGATTGCAGAGCACCCATCCGACGAGCTCGTGCGCGAGGCGCAAGCCCTTCTCGCGGAATTCAATGCCGCCCAACTCGAATCCAACGCACCCCAAACAACGACCGAAGACGATGCAGAATAAGATGAAGTGGATGCTGGGCCTCGCGATCGCGAGCTACGCCGCGGCCGCACAGGTAGGGGATGTGGAGGTGTCCGTGACCGACAAGTACCGAGCAAAAGTTGCAGAGGCTGTCAAGATCTCTGGCCAGCCGAGCCTGACAGATACGACGGTCCAAAAGCTTCCGGTTCGCATTCAAGTGCGTCCCTCGGTAGTTCCGGTGGATCCAGTGATGGAACTGATTCCGCCCGTGAAAATCACCAAAACCAAACTCGATCGCCTGCCGTCGCGCTACGTGTCACTCATCGCGGGCAACTACGGCTCGGTTGAGGCTGAGGCCGCCATTGGAAGCGTACGCAGCGCCGTCAACCACTGGTCGGTGCGCGGAAGCCATCGTTCCACCCGCGGAGGCTTTGACAAGGACTTTGTCGTCTTCGACCGCCTTCTGTGGTCCGAAAGCAAGGTGGACGCCTCGTACGAGCGCATCTTTAACCGGGGTCGCTTGCGCCTTGAAGGGGGTGGAGCATGGGATCGGATTCCCTACTACGGACAGCGCCATGCCGTTGGCTTTAACGATGCCGATACCGCAAATGCCGCTCCCGGCCGCGGAATCCAGACCTACACCGCCGGCGCCCGCTACCAAGCCACGCGCTACCGCCGTACGCAAATGTTTCGTTCCATTGCGCTCTCTGGGCACCACTGGATTGACCAGGGTGGCCGCCAGTTTGAGACCGGGGGACGCATGCAGCTCGAGTCCGCGCTGCCCGTGCAAAACTTGGTGCTGAACCTACCGTTCAATGCTTCGTTCAACCAGCTTCAGGGTTCCGCCCGTCCCGACACGTCGAGTGCGGCGTGGGCCCTACAGTTCAGCCCGTCGCTCTCTGACAGTATTAAAGGAGTGCGGTTCCGCTTCGGCCTCAACATTATCGCGACCGGTGGACCGGGCCAAAAGACGCTTCCGTACTTCCCGCCGGTGGTGCACGTTGAGGTTCCGTTGGTGCGCGATGTGCTGTACCTCTACGGCGGAATGGAAGGCTACGTGGACAACGGAGGAATGCGCGCCCGCGTCGACGCGGTTCCGTTTTTATCCGAATCCGCGACCTATGAGGCCATTCGCAGCAGCAGCATTTACGGTGGGGCCACCGGCCGCTGGAGCCGCATCATCGGCTACCGCTTTGGGGGTCGATTCATGACCTGGGACAACTACCCGATGGTTGTGCGCCCCGACGTAGATTTCGGAATATTGAATGATAGTGGACGCGTCGGCATGCAGTACGTCAAGGTGACGTCGCTTGAGCCCACTGGGGAATTGACCTTTCAGTTCAAGCAGATTTGGGACGTGCGCCTTCACGGGGTACTGCGCTTTGCCGTTCAGGACGAGGGCGGAAAGGCAGTTTACCACCTGCCTAAGTACGAGTTGGGCGCCCAGGCGCGTGCCAACTTTGGCGACAAAATCCGCCTTGATGGAGCCATGGTACTTCGCGGCGCTCGCACCACGTTAAGCGGACTGATGATGGAGTACGACCTCCCGGCGTTTGTTGACGTTCGACTCGGAGCCCAGTACCGCTACAACAGCCAACTCGACGCGGTGATTCGCATTGACAACCTGCTCAACCAACGCGCCGAATGGTGGATGGGCTACCCCGTTCAGGGAATTCGCGCAAATTTGGGCCTGGTTTACAAGTTTTAAGCGTTTAGGACTCCGGAACTCAACAGGTTGCCGTTCGTGCGGCTTGTTGAAAAAAATGTTGATAAACGGGGCTAATTTCTGAGCTTATGGACTCCCCGGTTCAAGGCGTGGGTTATCTTTGTAGGTAGTCCATTTTTAGGGAATCATGAGCGAAAACAATCAGTACGGCGCGGACAGCATTCAAGTCCTCGAAGGTTTAGAAGCGGTGCGCAAGCGCCCCGCGATGTACATCGGTGATATAGGCCAAAAAGGCCTTCACCACCTCGTATACGAGGTCGTGGACAACTCGATTGACGAGGCCCTCGCGGGCCATGCCACTATGGTAAACGTGATCATTCACGAAGGCAACAGTATAACAGTCAAAGACGACGGTCGCGGGATTCCGGTTGCCATGCATTCCAAAGAGGGCAAGTCCGCGCTTGAGGTAGTGATGACGGTCCTCCACGCAGGTGGTAAGTTCGACAAGGATTCGTATAAGGTTTCGGGTGGGCTGCACGGAGTAGGCGTGAGTTGTGTCAATGCACTTTCGAGCTTGCTTCGGGTCAATGTACACAGAGATGGCAAGGAGTACCAGCAGGAGTACAACATCGGAAAGCCGAAGTACGACGTCAGAGAAGTAGGCCCCTCAGATTACCGCGGTACGATTGTCTATTTTGAGCCAGACAAGAGCATTTTTTATGAGGGTGTCTACCAGTACGACATTCTCGCAGCGCGCCTTCGCGAGCTGGCCTACTTGAACCGCGGAATCCGCATTCAACTAACCGATGAGCGCGACGTTCAAGAGGACGGAAGCTTCCGCACTGAAGAATTCTACAGCCAAGGTGGACTAAAGGAATTCACCGAGTTTATCGACCAAAACCGAGAGAGCTTGATTCCTGAACCCATGTATTTGGAAGGTGAGATTGAAGGAATTCCTGTGGAAGTCTCGATGACCTACAATACCACCTACGTAGAGAATATTCACTCCTACGTCAACAATATCAATACGCACGAGGGTGGAACGCACCTTGCAGGCTTTCGCCGTGCATTGACCCGCACGCTCAAAAAGTACGCGGACGAGTCCGGAATTTTGACCAAAGAAAAGGTCGAGGTTGCAGGTGACGACTTTCGCGAAGGCTTGACTGCGGTCATTAGCGTGAAGGTGATGGAGCCTCAGTTTGAGGGCCAAACCAAGACCAAGCTGGGCAACAGCGAGGTTTCAGGTGCGGTAGACCGCATCGTGGGTGAAATGCTGACCAACTACCTCGAGGAGCACCCCAACGAGGCACGCGTCATCGTGTCTAAAGTGGTCCTTGCAGCCAAGGCGCGCATCGCGGCCCGTAAGGCTCGCGAGATGGTGCAGCGCAAGACAGTTCTTGGGTCCAATTCCCTCCCTGGAAAGCTTGCCGACTGTTCAGAGACCGATCCCGCACAGTGCGAAATCTTCCTCGTAGAGGGTGACTCCGCAGGTGGTACGGCCAAGCAAGGCCGCGACCGCCGTTTCCAGGCCATTCTGCCGCTGCGCGGTAAGATTTTGAACGTCGAGAAAGCGATGCAGCACCGCATTTTTGAGAACGAAGAGATTCGCAACATGTTCACCGCACTAGGGGTGAGTCTGGGTACAGAAGAAGATAGTAAAGCACTGAATTCGGCGAAGCTTCGGTACCACAAAATCATCATCATGGCCGACGCCGACGTGGACGGTTCGCACATTGCGACCCTCGTGCTTACGTTTTTGTTCCGCTACATGAAGGATTTAGTGGAGCGTGGCTACGTGTACATTGCTTCACCTCCGTTGTACCTCGTGAAGAAGGGTCAAAAGTCCCAGTATGCATGGAACGAAACGCAGCGTGATCAAGCAGCCCGCGAGTTGGGTGGTGAAGAGCAAACTGGTGTTACGGTACAGCGCTACAAGGGTCTTGGAGAGATGAACTCAGAGCAGCTTTGGGAAACCACGCTGAATCCCGAAGCGCGTACGCTGAAGCAAGTGACCATTGACAACGCTACCGAGGCCGACCGCATCTTCTCGATGCTGATGGGCGATGACGTTCCGCCACGCCGCGAATTCATCGAGAAAAACGCGCGCTACGCCCGAATCGACGCCTAAGTCGACGCGTTTGCGTACTACCTTTGAAGGGTCGCTTCGGCGGCCCTTTTTTAATACCCCAAACTGATGAAAATTACCGTTGTAGGCGCAGGAAATGTAGGTGCTACGTGTGCCGAGGCGATGGTTCGCATGGAACTCGCCAAAGAAATCGTTCTTCTCGACATCAAAGAGGGCTTTGCCGAAGGCAAGGCCATGGACATGAACCAGACGGCGACCCTTCATGGGTTTGACAGCACGGTTCGCGGTGTCACCAACGACTACGCCGCGACCGCGGGTTCCAAAGTGGTGGTGATCACGAGCGGAATTCCGCGCAAGCCCGGCATGACCCGCGAAGAGCTCATCGGAACCAACGCCGGTATCGTGAAGTCGGTGGTTGAAAACGCGTTGAAGTACTCTCCCGAGGCAGTGATTGTGGTGATTTCAAACCCGATGGACACGATGACCTACTTGGCGGCCAAGCAGAGCGGACTCCCCAAGAACCGCATCATCGGCATGGGCGGAATCCTCGATTCAGCGCGCTTTAAGTACTACTTGTCTGAGGCAATGAACGTTCCGGCAAGCGACCTTCAGGGCATCGTAGTGGGCGGCCACGGTGACACTACGATGATTCCGTTGACCCGCTTGGCGATCTATCAAAGTAGCCCCGTGAGCAACTACCTCAGCGCTGAGAAGTTGGCCGAGGTCAAAGCAGCGACCATGGTCGGCGGTGCAACCCTGACGGGCCTTATCGGGACCTCGGCGTGGTATGCTCCAGGTGCCGCGGGTGCAGCTCTTACAGCGAGCATTGTGCGCGACCAAAAGAAGGTGTTCCCCTGTTCGGTTTACCTCGAGGGTGAGTACGGAGAGTCAGACATTTGCATGGGTGTACCCGTGGTGATTGGTGCCAACGGTTGGGAGTCCATCGTGGATTACCAGCTCAACGCTGAGGAAGCGGCGGAGTTTGCGAAAAGCGCAGCGGCCGTCCGCGCCATGAACTCGGTGCTGGACAGCTTGTAAGATCCTGCGTGGCGCGTCCAAAAATCTGGTACCGGTGGGTCGCAACCCACCGGTACATTTTTTTATACCCGGGTGTGAACCGCACCCACGCGGCGAGTAAACGGCCCCGAGGGCCAAGATATCTGAGTGCATGAACTACTGCGTCCGCGCCTGAGTACACCTCTGTGGGCGTCCAAACAACTACTCCGCCAGGGTAGGCCTGCCGCCACTCGTCGGTCAGAGGCGCATAGCTCAGCACGCCATTTCGGTCCAGTGCATTCAGCAGCCGCACCGAGCGCTGGCAGAGCGCGCAGTCTCCGTCGTAGAGCACCAACGTACTCTGAGGTCCGACTACGGAAGCTTCACCCACCGCGCTCGTCCCCAAGGACTTGTGATTACGTAAACCCCAGGAGCCCAATCGGTCGTAGGGATCGGAGAACCTGCGCCAGCCACAAACTGACCCATGAAGCGTCCGTCCAAACCGTGCACGCGCACGAATCCGTCACCCCCCACAAAAAACTCCGAAGCCCCGGGATTGGGCCAAACCACAAGATCGCCCACCTCAAAATCCGCTTCGGGCAAGCCAATGCGGTTGGTATCGGCGCTCAAAAAGCGAATTCCGCCTGTGGATACGCCCAAAACCATTTCGGGAATTCCATCGAAATCCAAATCCTTGATCCACGGAGCGTTGAGGTTGCCGTCGTGCGCCACAGTAGCCGAGGCCACCATGCGCGGGGTCATGATAAATTCCAGATCGATGCGCAAACTGTCGGTTCCAAGGCCCGGCATGATGCAGCCATTGGTCAAGATGCTGTTGTGGTTGGCCACGTCACCAAACGCATGACTGAGGTACGGAGTCCGGTGGGCCGCCAAGTGCACGTCACTGCTCGGAAGGTTTTTACTGAAGCAAAACTCCACCACCAGATTCGACGTCCCGTCGTAGTCAAACGCATTTTGAAAGCTGATCAAATTCCATCCCTGACTCAGCACCGCGAGGTAGGCAAATGCCGCGTCGCCATTCGGACCCATTGTAGAGAGCACGCTGTCTGAGGTCTGCCGCACAGTGATGTTGAACCCTTGACTGAGGTACGGAGCGCTCGGCGTCACGCAGTTGACCTTGAGGCCCTGAATGCGAGTGGGCCCTGAGATTCCGGCGGCGGCCAGTTCACTTCCGCGAATCAGGTACTGGTGGCGTCCGGCGCGTTTGCTTCCGCCAAATGGAGTGCCCAAGGTGGTGCTCGTCGCGGTGGAGGTGGCGGAATTCACGATTTGCGGAGTCAGTTCCGCAGGTTGGTTGATGATTCCCGAAACATTGGGGAAGGAAAGCACCCCGGCGTAGGCGCTGCCCACCCAGAGCTCCGTGCTGCCTTGGTTCACAACGACCCTCGGAACCGCGCGTCCGCTGTACGTCCGCGCGGTGTCCACATCCACAGATCCGAAGCGCTCGGTGGCGAGCACCCACGTGCCGGCATCGTTGCGCACATAAGCGACTTCGCCGCGTTCGTTGCCCACCAGCAGGTCGAGGTCGCCGTCTCCGTCGAGGTCAAAAAGCTCTGGGCTGGCATTTTGCCCCACGTCGTGCGTGCCAAGCTGCACAGCGGATCCGCTGAAGTTGGGTCCAAAAATGCTTCCGGTATTCAAGGTAGCGTACACCTTGCCGTCGGCGCGACCCACGACGAGGTCAAGCAGGCCGTCACCGTTCAGGTCGCCAAGGCAGGGCGCGGTCCACGTGGGGTTGGGAGTCAAATTGCTCGGAAACGGCACAAGGGTATGGCGCCACACGGGGTTGGGAGCAGAGCCCACATTGATGTAGTAGCGCAACCCGCGCCGGCTTCCCAGAATCAAATCGTGCAGTCCGTCGGTAGTTAAGTCGCCACCGTACGGAACCACATAGGACCCCAGCTCAAGCATTTCGCCCTGAAGGAATTGAGTTTGGCTGCGCTGCCATACGGGTGCGGTGGTCGATCCGCTGTTGGGGTAAAGCCACACGCAGGAATCGGATTGGGTCACGCGTTCGTTGGGGCTGGCGACGATGTCTTTGATGCCGTCACCGTTCGCGTCGATCAATGAGAACCCGGGAAACCACAGGTTGACCGGGGTTCCGCCCGAAGGCCAGGTGCTGTCTTGGCTTTCTACATTCGCCACGGCCAAGCTGCCGACGTTAAAACCTGCTACACCAGTTGGGAATGACACGTCGCCCAGCAAAATGTCGGGAAGCCCGTTGCCGTCCAGGTCGTGAATCAGCACGGTGGACCCGGCGTGCTTGATGTCCTCGGCGAGGCTAGGAGGCGCCACCCGCGAACCGGTACAGGCGTCAATTTGAAGGGCATTGCTTAGTCCGCCTTCTTCAATATCGCCCCAGCAGGCGTCAGCCAACGCGAAATTCAATCCACAGGGTGTGGAATTTTGGTGCCACTCAATTTTGGTTCCGCCCATATCAAACGTGAGCACGTCCACGTCGCCGTCTTGGTCGACGTCAGTGATGAACGGACGGTCTACGCTAATAACCTGGAGGTTGTAGGCTGGATTACCTTGAACGTACACGGATTTAAGCTCCGTTTGGTTGCCCAAAGCCCAGCTGAACTGTATACCGCTCCCGACTCGGGTGCCCTGCCAGACGCCGATTCCGTTGGTGACCCAGCCAAAAATATCGGGCACTCCGTCGCAGTTAAAGTCTGCAACATGAACCCACTGGTGGTTTTTTGGAAAGCTTCGGGTCCATTCGGGGCGCTCTGCCCACTGTCCACTGACGCGTTCAAACGCGAGCCAACGTCCGCCTTCTCGGTCGAAGACCACCAAGTCGTCGTTCCCGTTGCCGTCGACATCTGCGTGAAACATTTGTGGGTTATTCAGGCCACCCGAAGTTCCTAGGTTGAGGGCTTGGCCTGACGAATTTTGAATGCCAGCCAAGTTGGTCGCAAAAAACGACCACTTTACTTGAGAAGCTCCAGAATAAGGCAGAGCGGCCCAAAGGGTCAGAATGAGGACGGTCCGAAGTAGTGCAGGCATTTTCCAAAGGTAATTCACCTATATTTGCCGCCTCGTACTAAAGTCACCCACACTATGCAGAATAAAGTGGTAATCCGCCTGTTTGCAGTCGCTTTTGCGCTTGCGGCCCTTTATGAATTGTCCTTCACGTTCATCGCGCAGCGCGTTGAAAAGCAAGC
>DMDX01000162.1:1394-12016 GCA_003451355.1 Cryomorphaceae bacterium | reverse complement strand
GCGGCCAACCCCAACGATTCGACGTTGAACGCGGCACTTGCTGCAGCCGATGCAGAGCAAGAGAACAGTGGCGAGGCCTACATCGATCTGTTCATCAAGGCATTAGATAGCAAACGCGGCGCGAAGTCGTGGAGTGATCCCGGCCTCTTCGGAACCAAAGACATGTCGGACCGCCTTGGGTTCAATGCGACGGACGAAGAAGTTCAAGCAGCCATTCGCTCAGATGTCGAGGCTTCAGTACAGAACGTGTACACCGTACTTAAGGCTCGTATTGACCAGTTCGGAGTCGTACAGCCCAACCTTCAGCGCCTTGGCAACACGGGTCGCATTCTCGTGGAGCTTCCCGGGGTAAAAGATCCAGCTCGCGTTCAGCGCCTGCTTCAGTCTACTGCCCGCCTCGAATTTTGGCGTGCCGACTACGGAGCCGCCTGGATGCAGTTTATGGTTGACGCCAACGAGCGCCTTCGTGCCGTAGTCCCCGATCCCAACAAATCATCAACGAAGGCCGCTGCGCCTAAGGCGATCGACTTGCCTACCGCCCTTGATGCCGACGATGTAACGAGCCCCGAATCGACAGCTGTAGCTTCGACCGACTCAAGCGCCCTTCAGCACAACCCGCTGCTGAATATTTTCCAGCTCAACGTTGACCCACAGACCTTTACTCCGCTCGAAGGACCAATCATCGGATTCGCCCTTCCGCGCGATACGGGAACCATCAATGCCTACCTCAAGAGCGATGTGGTAAAGAGTTTGATCCCCGGTGACAAGCGCTACGTGCGCTTCGCGTGGACCCGCCCTGACCCCAAAGCAGGTATCACCTTCTTGATTGCCCTCAACGGCAACCGTACTATGGAGCCAGAGATCGACGGAGGCGTCATCGTTGACGCGCGCCGCGAATTCGACCAGGGCAACAACCCCATTGTCACTATGGCCATGAACGGCTACGGAGCCCAGATTTGGCAGCGCATCACCGCCGAAGAGAGCGCCAAGAATCCCAAGGGCCACGTGGCGGTAGTGCTGGACAACATGGTCTACAGCTACCCGCGCGTCATCAACGAGATTTCAGGCGGACGTACCCAAATCGAAGGCGGATTTAGCCTCGACGAGGCGTCTGACTTGGCCAATGTTCTGAAGGCTGGTAAGCTTCCGGTTCCTGCCCGCGTCATCCAAGCCGACGTGGTCGGTCCAAGCCTTGGTAAAGAGGCTATTTCTGCGTCAATGAACTCGTTCTTGATCGCCTTCTTGGTGGTCTTCGCCTACATGGTGTTCTACTACTCGGGTGGTGGCATTGCAGCCAACCTGGCGCTCTTGGTCAACATGTTTTTCATCTTCGGAATCCTTGACGCCATTTCGGCGGTACTGACCCTTCCGGGCATGGCGGGTATCGTACTCACCATTGGTATGGCTGTGGATGCCAACGTACTCATCTTTGACCGCATTCGTGAAGAGCTCGCCGCAGGCAAGGATGTGCGCACCGCGGTTGCCGACGGCTACAGTGGCTCTCGCGGGGCCATCTTGGATGCCAACGCGACCACATTGCTGACCGCAATCATTCTATTTATGGTCGGAACCGGCCCCATCAAGGGCTTCGCCACGACGTTGATTATCGGAATTCTGTCGTCGCTCTTTACGGCCATCTTCGTGACCCGTCTCTATGTGGAGTGGCGCTTAGCAAAAGGTGGAACCCTCAGCTTCTCATCTAAGGCTACCGAGAAGTGGTTTGTAGCTACCAAGTTTAACTTCTTGGCCGGCCGCAAGAAGGCCTACTTGTTCTCAGGGGCCCTACTCGTTGTGAGTATCGTCGCCCTCTTTACGAAGGGCCTGAGCTACGGTGTGGACTTTGAAGGTGGTCGCACCTATCAAGTTCGTTTTGATCAACCAGTTGAGGTGTCAAAGGTGAGTTCGAGCTTGTCCAAGGTATTTGTGGACGCCAACGGAAAGTCGTTCACCCCAATTGTGAAGACCTTGGGTACGCCCGACCAAGTGGTGATTACAACCAACTACCGTGTTGCGGAATCGGGTGCCGACATCGAGGAATCGCTGCGTGCTCAGCTCTACAGCGGGGTCAAAGATTTCTACGCATCGGCTCCGGCTGAAGCCGAGTTCGACAATCCCGGAGAAGCTGGACTGGGCATCGTAGCCTACCGCCAAGTAGGTCCAACGGTTGCCGACGATATTGCCAATTCAGCGGTGTGGGCAATCCTGTTCTCACTCCTCGGAATCTTTATCTACCTCTTGGTTCGCTTTAGCCGCTGGCAGTACTCTTTAGGCGCTGTGGTAGCATTGGTGCACGATGTGGTCATCACCCTCGGAGCCTTCGCGCTACTCGACGGAATCCTGCCGTTCTCGCTTGAGGTTGACCAGGCCTTTATTGCAGCCATTTTGACGGTAATTGGATACTCGCTCAACGATACCGTGGTCGTCTTTGACCGTATTCGCGAGTTCATTACGGGACACAAGGGGTCGCGCACGGACGAAACAGTCATTAACAACGCCTTGAATGCGACGCTCAGCCGTACGTTCAACACGTCGATGACGACCATCGTCGTGCTCTTGGTGATCTTCTTCTTGGGTGGTGAAGTCCTTCGAGGATTCATTTTTGCCATCTTGTTTGGTATCGTAGTCGGTACGTACTCGTCGCTGTTCATCGCCTCACCAGTGCTTTACGACAGCTCGAAGAAGAAGTAAGATTCCATGACCATGCTCTTTATTAGCACCGGAGAAGTAGTTATTCTGCTTTTCGCGGTGCTGATGCTTTTTGGGCCAGACCGGCTTCCCGGCTTTGTGCGTTCACTCGCTAAGGGTATTCGCACCGTAAAGAATGCCCAGGCCGATCTTACTCAGCAAATGTCGAAGATGGTCGAAGACCAACCTGAAATGAAAGAAGTTTCGAAGGCGGTCGAAGAGGTTAAAAGCGATATTGAGGGGGTTGTTTCTCGAAAAAAATAGTTTTTATCACACTACCCCCTTAATTTTAGGGGGTGTTGATAAAAAATCATAGTTTTATTATAGCTAGTTGCGGATTTTTGGTAGTTTTGTGCCATCAAAATCTAATTTGCTATGCCCACTTCTCGTTATTTAGGCCTCGAGGCCGCCCTAAGCCATAAGCCTTCTGTATTTGCCAAGCCCGCAGGTAAGGCCTCGGAGTACTTTGGAGCTAATGTCTTCAACCAAAAGGCAATGCGCGAGTACATGCCAAAGGCGGCATTTGATTCTGTAATGAAGGCGATTGATCGTGGCGACAAAATTGACCGATCTATTGCAGATCAAGTGGCTACTGCGATGAAAGCATGGGCTATGGCAAAGGGCGCGTCTCACTACACGCATTGGTTTCAACCATTGACTGGAGCGACTGCTGAGAAGCACGATGCCTTCTTCGAGCCTACGTCCGACGGCTACGCCATAGAGAAGTTCAACGGCGGAATGCTCGTTCAAGCGGAACCCGACGCTTCGAGCTTCCCCAACGGCGGAATCCGCAATACGTTTGAGGCCCGAGGCTATACCGCTTGGGATCCTACATCTCCGGCGTTTATCCTCGCAGATACCTTGTGTATTCCAACGGTATTTGTAGCCTACACAGGTGAGGCACTAGATAACAAGACGCCATTATTGCGGTCTCTTCAGGCACTTGATCATGCTGCGACTGAAGTTTGTCAGTATTTCGATAAGAACATCGGCAAGGTGCATGCTACGTTAGGTTGGGAGCAGGAGTACTTTCTGATTGATGAGGCCCTCTACCACGCACGACCTGACCTCGTGATGACGGGTCGCACACTAGTTGGTCATTCACCCGCAAAGGGGCAGCAAATGGAGGACCACTACTTCGGTAGTATTCCAGAGCGCGTTATTCAATTTATGCGTGAGATTGAGTACGAAAGTCATTTGCTCGGAATACCAGTAAAAACCCGCCACAACGAGGTTGCTCCTGGCCAATTTGAGTTTGCACCAATCTTTGAAGAGGCGAATGTGGCCGTGGACCACAACTCACTCTTCATGGACTTGCTTGACAAGGTTGCCTCGCGCCACAACTTCCGGGTGCTGCTCCACGAGAAGCCTTTTGCCGGTGTAAATGGTTCTGGAAAGCACAACAACTGGTCGCTTGCTACAAATACCGGAATCAACCTGCTCGCACCGGGTTCTACGCCGAAGCGCAACCTGCTGTTTTTGAGCTTTTTCGTCAATACGATCAAAGCGATGCACGACCGCGCTGACTTGATCCGCGCGGCTATTGCATCTGCCAGCAACGATCACCGTCTTGGTGCCAATGAAGCACCGCCTGCGATCATTTCAGTGTTCATCGGAAGCCAGCTAACAGAGGTGCTCGACGAGCTCGAGAAGCTTGAGAGCGGTAAAATGTCGCCCGAGAAAAAGACCGAGTTGAAGCTCAATGTGGTAGGCAAAATCCCAGAAATTCTTTTGGACAACACCGACCGCAACCGTACCTCGCCATTTGCCTTTACAGGCAACAAGTTCGAGTTGCGCGCAGTGGGTTCGTTGGCCAACTGCTCGCACGCCATGACCACCCTGAACCTTATGGTTACCGACCAGTTGATTCAGTTCAAAATGGATGTTGATGCCCAAGTTGCCCAGGGCTTGAAGAAGGACGACGCCATCTTCAATGTGCTCAAGGACTACATCAAGGCCTCTAAAAAGATTCGTTTTGAAGGAGACGGCTACGGCGATGCGTGGAAGGAAGAGGCAGCAAAGCGCGGGCTAAATAATACGCCTGATACACCGCGCGCTCTGGACTTCTTGGTGACCAAAGATTCCGAGGGTCTATTTGAGAAGCACGCTGTGCTCAGCAAGGTTGAGCTTCATGCACGCTACGAGATCCTACAAGAGGAGTACTTCAAGCACCTTCAAATCGAGAGCCGCACCTTGGGTGATTTGGTACACAATCACATTATTCCTTCGGCCATTAAGTACCAAAGTGTAATGAGCGAAAATTTACTTCGACTCAAGGCCCTGCTACCCGAAGCCACGTTCAAGAAGACGTGCAAAGAGCAGCTTGACATTATTGAAGAGCTGAGCGAGAGAATTTCAATGGCTCTGCGTTTGGTTGAGGAGATGACTGAGGCTCGTAAAAAGGCAAATACCATTGAGTCTGCCCGTGAGCGCGCCTTGGCGTACTGCGATACGGTGAAGCCGTTCTTGTCTTCAATTCGCTACGAAGTAGACAAAATGGAATTGATCGTAGACAACGAAACGTGGCCACTTCCGAAGTACCGCGAGCTGCTCTACATCCGCTAGAATAAAAAATCTGAGAAATGTGGCCCTTCGTGCATGCGCGCGAGGGGCTTTTCTCGTTTTATCCGCTAGCATTTGTTATTTTCGTGACTTCAGCGCCTGAAACGCCACCACCCTCATGACACAACGAACTCATTTTGCGCTCGGTTTAGCCTTTGCCCTCGGGGTAGTGGCGACGCCATTGTGGGCCCAAAAATCATCCGAAGACGACGCTCCCAAGCGGCCCAAGATCGCCCGCCAAGGCGACGACTACTACCTGGGTAAAGAATACAGCAAGGCGATCTCAATCTACCGAAAGGCCTACAGTAAGGTAAAGTCGCGACCTGAGAAGGCTGAGATTAGCTACCGCCTCGGCGAGTGCTACCGATACACCGCGCAGTACAAGGCTGCAGAGGCTCAGTACCGCCGTGCGATCAAGGCGGGCTACACCCAGGCTGAGGCCTATTTGGGTGTGGCTGAAATGCTCAAGTACCAAGACAAGTACAGTGACGCACTTGTGGCCTACGAAGACATGGCCAAAGTGTTTCCGGGCGACGAGCGAGCGAAGCAAGGGATCGAAAGTTCCAAAGCTGCGGTAGCCTGGTTGGCGGCAACCACTCGGTACCAGGTGGGTCCGCTCACCGATTTGAATACCAAGTCCCACGAATACGGGCTAGCCTTCGACGGTCGTCAAGGTGCGTACGAAGAGCTCTTGTTCTCTTCGACCCGAGAGGGGGGAATTGGCAAGCGCCAAGACGGTTGGACCGGCCAGCAGTTTGCAGACATCTACACGACCAAACGCCTCAATTCGGACGGTTCTGCTCGGGGTGGTAAAAAGCCAAAGGGTGGCGCTTCCAAGGTCGACCCCACCGCGGCACGCGCACAAAAGTTCTCGGCTCCTGAGCTCCTCCCTGAGACCATTAACACCATGGACCACGAGGGATCGCCTGCATTTGATGGTAAGCGACGCAACTTATACTTTACGCGCTGCATGGACGTCAAGCGTGCCCAGCTCGGCTGTGCCATTTACGTGACCCGCCGCGCAGGCCAAACATGGCAGGATCCAACTCCTGTGGTGCTCACCAGCGACTCATCGCGGTCGGTCGGTCACCCGAGTATTAACGCTGAAGAGACGTTGCTCTACTTTGCAGGTGACCTTCAAGGTGCGGTGGGCGGCAAGGATCTTTGGGTCGCAACCTACGACAAGCGCCGCCGAACCTGGAGCAATCCAGTGAACCTCGGTGCCCTTATCAATACCAAAGGCGACGAGCTCTTCCCGTTTATTCACGACGATGGATTCTTGTACTTCTCGAGCGACGGCCTACCAGGAATGGGTGGTTTTGACCTCTTTCGCGTTGCGGTGGGTGAAGACGGCCTGCCCACGGGTGAGCCCGAAAACTTAAAGTCACCACTCAATAGCTCTGGGGACGACTTTAACATCATTTTGCGTCCAGGTGGACTTCGCGACGGCTACTTCGTAACGAACCGCGAGGGCGGAACCGGCGGAGACGACATTTGGACGATCTACGAGGTTCCGTTGAAGTACGGCTTACGCGGAACCTTGAAGAGTGAAAAGGACCAAGCTCCGCTTGCCAACGCCACCGTGAAAATTTCGGGCAGCGACGGCTTTACCGCGACGGTGATGACGGATAAGTTGGGCAAATTTGAACTAGTCGACGAGAAGTTGATCGCAGACGTCAACTATTCGTTCGCATTCGAAAAGAAAAAGTTTTTGAATGGCGGAGCCAAGGCAAACACCATAGGGTTGAACCTCGACAACTTCGTATTTGTAGAGAACGAAAACGTGTTCCGCCATACGATGGACATCGCGGCGACTATGGCTCCGATTGAGTACCCGGTAATCCTTCCGGAGCTTTACTTCGCGCTCGCAAAGTGGGACCTTACCGATAAGTCGCGTGCGGCCCTCGATACCGTCTACCGTACACTGGTACTCAATCCGAACATTGTGATCGAGCTTCGCTCGCACACGGACTACCGCGATGCCGACGACAAGAACCAGGCGCTTTCGCAAAAGCGTGCCGATACCTGTGTGAAGTACCTCATTAGCAAGGGCATCGACCCCGCACGCCTCGTGTCGCTGGGTATGGGTGAGACGCAGCCGTTTGAGATTCCGCAGAACTACAAGGGCATGGGTAAGGATTTGTTCCCCGCCGCTACCGTGCTGAGCGAAGCCAACATCCGCAAGATGCCAGCTTCACAGCAAGAGACTGCGAACCAGATCAACCGCCGTACTGACTTCCGCGTAATCCGCGACGACTACACTCCGCCCGTGGATACTGCAGCCTTAGCTGAGGAGATGGGAGAGATGGCCAAGAACGCCGAGCCCGCGAAGCCCGTAAAAGGTGAAATGTACACCGTGGGCGATAAGGAGAGCTTTGCCACGGTTTGCCGCAACGCCAACGTCGGAATCACCGACCTGCGCAAGCTCAACGGAGGCCTACGTGGAGTACGACTTCAGCCCGGAATGATACTCAAGGTTACCCCGAACGGTGACTACGCGGACTTCGATTCGAAGCACCGCCAAGTGAACCTTGGAGAGACGTGGAAGACGTTGGCAAAGGACCTCGGAGTGAAGGAAAAAGTGCTACGCGAGCTGAACCCCGAATGGGTGAAGGTGGAGCCACCTGTCGGAACCTACATTCGCACGAAGTAGCGTTGATAACCTTTGAGCTTCCCTTCGGCCTAAGCCGAAGGGAAGTTTTATTTTTGCACCTATGAGTTCGAGTAACCGATACGCCGGCCGGGGCGTTTCCTCAGGCAAAGAAGAAGTTCACCAAGCGATCGCCGCAATCGACAAAGGGCTGTTTCCGAACGCCTTTTGTAAAATTGTTCCCGACACGTTGAGCGGCTCGGCAGATCACTGTCTGGTGATGCACGCCGACGGAGCGGGCACCAAGTCGTCGCTCGCCTACCTGTACTGGAAGGAAACAGGTGACCTCAGCGTGTGGCGCGGAATCGCCCAGGACGCCGTAGTCATGAACACCGACGACTTGCTGTGCGTAGGGGCTACAGGGCCCATCTTGCTGAGCTCGACGATTGGGCGCAATAAGCACTTGATTCCGGGCGAAGTAATTAAGGCGCTCATTGAAGGAACCGAGTCCGTACTTCAGGACCTGCGCGACGCGGGCATGGACATTCAAAGTACAGGCGGCGAAACAGC
Organism: Cryomorphaceae bacterium; assembly: GCA_003451355.1. GTDB lineage: Bacteria > Bacteroidota > Bacteroidia > Flavobacteriales > Schleiferiaceae > TMED14. Next base: position 3,609 of record DMDX01000162.1, on the reverse strand, counting down.
TGACGTGGGCGACCTCGTGCGCACGGTAATTGTCGACAGCACCGTAGTGGCTCGGATGAAGCGCAGTGACGTGATTGACAATGCTCGCATTGCTCCCGGCCAATACGTGGTGGGCCTCGCCTCATACGGCCAAGCCACCTACGAACGCGAATACAACGGTGGAATGGGTTCGAACGGACTCACTTCTGCCCGGCACGATGTATTCAGCAACCTCTTGGCGCAGCGCTACCCAGAGACCTTTGCGCCCGAGACCGATCCTGCGCTCGTCTATTCCGGAACCAAGCAGCTCACCGACGCTGTTGCCGGAAGCCCACTTGACGCCGGTAAATTGGTGCTTTCGCCCACTCGTACGTATGCTCCGGTGATGATTCCGGTCATTAAAGAGCTCGGAGCGCAGCTACGTGGAGCCGTACACTGCAGCGGCGGCGCCCAGACCAAGGTGCTACACTTTCTCAAGCAGGGCAAAGTGGTCAAGGATCAGCTGTTTGCGGTTCCGCCCTTGTTTGACCTGATACAAAAGGAGTCCGCGACCCCGTGGCGCCAGATGTACGAAGTCTTCAACATGGGCCACCGCATGGAGCTCTACGTCGACAGCATTCAGGCAGCAGAGCAGGTCATCGCTATTTCGAAGCACATGGGCATCGATGCCCAAATCGTAGGCCGCGTGGAGGCCTCAGCAACCCCCGAGGTCGAGGTGCACGCGCCCGACGGAATTCACACCTACCGCCGCGCATGAACCTTGTAGATAAACTCCAAGCCATCTGGATTCGGCACCAAGACGTGCACGACCAGCTTATGACTCCCGAGTTGGCGGCGGATCCTGCACGGTTTGTACGCCTCAATCGAGAGTACAAGGAACTCGACGAGCTCGTTCAAGCTCGTGCGCGCTACCTCGAGGCGCTCGCCAACCGCGACGAGGCCCAGCTCATGCTCGAATCCGAAAAGGATCCCGAAATGCGCGAGATGGCCCAAGACGAATTCGATACGGCCCGCCAACGCATCTCGGCTCTTGAGACGGAGATCAAAGAACTGCTCATTCCCAAGGATCCCGAGGACGCTAGGGATGCGGTTCTTGAGGTCCGTGCCGGAACGGGCGGGGACGAGGCCGGACTTTTCGCGGGCGAGCTACTAAGAGCCTACTTGCGCTTCGCCGAAGAAAAGGCCTGGACCACCGAAATGCTCAGCCTCACTGAAGGTTCCGTGGGTGGAATCAAAGAAGCCAGCATTCAAATTCGGGGTGAGCAGGTGTACGGAATCCTCAAGTTTGAGAGCGGAGTGCACCGCGTGCAGCGGGTTCCGGCCACCGAAAGCCAAGGTCGCGTGCACACCTCGGCGGCGACAGTTGCGGTACTGCCCGAAGCTGACGAGCTCGACGTGCAGATTCGCGACGTGGACATTCGCAAGGACACCTTTCGCTCGAGTGGGGCAGGGGGGCAGCACGTCAACAAGACCGAATCGGGTGTCCGATTGACGCACTTTCCGACCGGAATTGTGGTGGAATGCCAAGACGGCCGTTCGCAGCACCAGAACTACGACCGCGCCCTCACCGTGCTTCGCGCTCGGATTTGGGACAAGGCCCGCGCAGAGCGCGACGCCGCAGTAGCTGAGCACCGCAAGTCGCTGGTAAGCACTGGAGACCGCAGTGCGAAGATCCGCACCTACAACTTTCCGCAGAGCCGGGTGACAGACCACCGCATCGGCCTCACCGTGTACAATCTGCCCGACGTGATGAACGGCGACCTCAAGACCCTCATCGAGGGCTTGCGCGTTGCCGACCACGCCGAGCGCCTCAAGCAAGGAGCCGACGAATGAACTATACCACGCTCTCCCAACGTATTGAAACCGCAGGCCACGGACTCTGTGTAGGCCTCGACCCCGATCCATCCAAGCTGCCGGCAAGAACCGATTTGGCGTCGTTCTGCATCGGAATCATTGATGCCACGGCCCATGTAGCCATTGCCTACAAGCCCAACTTTGCCTTTTTTGAGGCCCTCGGCCGCCCGGGTTGGGACGCCCTCGACGCCGTGACCGCCCACCTGCGCGAACTGCCCCAGAAGCCCCTACTCATCGCCGACGCCAAGCGCGGCGACATTGGTAATACCGCTAGCCGCTACGCCCAAGGAATCCTTGAGGTAATGGGGTACGACGCGATTACGGTGGCTCCGTACATGGGGCGCGACAGCGTAGAGCCCTTTCTTCGCGACGGAAAGTGGGT
>DMDX01000162.1:0-1144 GCA_003451355.1 Cryomorphaceae bacterium | reverse complement strand
GAAAACCTCATGGTCGTTGCAGGCGCCACGCGTCCTGAGGCACTTGGGGCACTGCGCGACCGCATGCCCGACACCTTCTTTTTGGTTCCGGGTGTCGGAGCCCAAGGCGGCAGTGCCGCAGAAGTCGTGCGCCACGGTTCCTTTCGCGGAAAACCCGGCATGGGACTGCTGATCAACGCCTCGCGCAGCATTATGTACGCATCTTCTGGCGCCGATTGGCAAACTGCCGCCGCCACTGCAGCTGAAGACCTCGCCCGCGAAATCCAAACGGCCTACCGTGGCTAAGCAAGGTCCTCTGCGCATCCTCGTCACCGGGGCCAACGGCCTCCTCGGACAGTCCTTGCTGTACCTGGCTCAGGGCCGGCACGAGCTGCTTGCCACAGGTCGCGGTCCCGCTCGGGGCGACCACTTCGGATTCCCCTATGCGGAACTCGATACCACCCGCCCCGAGGACTTCGAACGCGTTCTGACCGAGTTTAAGCCTGACGTCGTGATCCATTCCGCCGCAATGACCCAAGTCGACGACTGCGAAAAGGAGCCCGAAACCTGCCACCTGCTCAATGTAGACGCCACGCGCTACTGCGCCGAGGCCTGCGCGCGCCATGGGGTGCACCTGGTCTTCATCAGTACCGACTTCATTTTTGACGGCAAAAACGGCCCCTACGCTGAAGAAGCCGAGGCGGCTCCGCTGAGTGTCTACGGCTGGTCCAAACTACACGCCGAAGAAGCGGTCAAGGCCAGTGGAGCCCGCTACACTATTGCGCGCACCGTCCTGGTAATCGGATACGTTCCAGGGCTCAGCCGCTCTAACATCATTCTGTGGGCCCGAGGAGCCCTACAGCGCGGAGAGCGCATCCGTGTCGTCGACGACCAAGTGCGCAGCCCAACGTGGAGCGTGGACCTCGCCGAGGGCTGCCTGCGCATTGCCGAGCGCGGAGCCACCGGCATCTACCATTTGAGCGGCCCTGACACCATGAGCATCCTTGAGCTCGTTACACAGGTTGCAGAACACGCACAGCTCGATGCCAGCCTCATTGACGTGGTGAGTAGCGAATCCCTGGGCCAGCCCGCGAAGCGTCCGCCCATCACGGGGTTCGACATCAGTAAGGCGCGAAAAGATTTGGACTTCAATCCACATTCGTTC
>DMDX01000153.1 GCA_003451355.1 Cryomorphaceae bacterium | reverse complement strand
GCTGAAACTGGATTGGTTCCCTGGATGTTGGAGTTGTCAAAGCACTCGATACGCCGCGGCTCAAACGGCAAGCGAAGGTCCTTTTGCATCTGGCGCATGATGCGGTCGCTGTGGCGCTCGGGGTCGACCAACTGCACGTTTTTGAGGCGTTCGGCGCGGTAGGCGCGGGCGTTGCGCTCTGAAAGCTCCACCGCCGCCCGCTTGTCGCCCCGCTGCGGAACCACCACCTCGACATTGGGCGGAACCACCTCAGGCTCGTGCGACACCAGCACCAACTTGGCCTCGCTCGGGAAGCGCTCGCGAAGTTCCGCCAGCCCCAGCGCCATCAACTCAGAATCCATCTCCTCAAGGCGCTTGCGCAGCTCGAGCGTAAAGCTTTGAATTACCGCTCCGTCGCGAATGTGCAGCATGTTGACGTAGCCGTATTCCGCATCGCTCAGCAGCGAAAAGACGTCGACCGAACCGAGTGCCGGATTCAGCACCGTCGACTTGGACTGGTAGGCGTCGAGACGCTCGAGGCGCTCCTTGACAAACTGGGCGGCCTCAAACTCTTGGGCGGCGGCGTGGGCCATCATCTGGCCAAACAGTCGCTCACGCGTCGCCTTCAAATCACCCCGAAGCAGCTGGCGGGCTCCCTGCACGTCAGCCAGGTAGCTGCCCTCATCTTGGCGGCCCTCGCACGGAGCCAAACAGCGCTTAATGTGAAACTCCAGACAGGCTCGGTACTTGCCGGACTCAATGGCCGACTGGTCCATCGTCAGCTGGCAGGTACGCAGCGTGAACACTTCTTTGATGATGTCGAGCACCGTGTACATCATCTTCACCGAAGCATAGGGGCCGAAGTATTCAGAGCCGTCCTCGATGCGGCGGCGCGTGGCAAAAATCCGCGGAAAGCGCTCCTTTTTGATGCACACCCAGGGGTAGGTCTTGCCGTCCTTGAGGTTGATGTTGTAGCGCGGCTGGTGCTTCTTGATCAGCGTGTTCTCGAGCAGTAGGGCGTCAAACTCGGTCTCGGTGACAATCGTTTGAATGTCGGCGACCTTGCGCACCAGCATGCTGAGTCGGGCGGAATCGTGGCTCTTATGGAAGTACGAACTTACCCGCTTCTTCAGATTTTTGGCCTTGCCGATGTACAGGATCACCCCATCCTTATCAATGTGGTGGTACACCCCCGGACGCTCAGGTAGCGTCCGCAGTAGCGTCTTCAGGTGTTCGCTTAACTCCACACTACAAAACTAACGAGCCCCCGGCCGCCAAAGCGGTCGGGGGCCCGAAATTCAAAACCAAAACTTAGTTCGACAGAATCGTCACCGAACCGCTCAAATTCAAACTTGCCGAATTTGGCTCGTCATACAGCTTAATTACATAGAAGTAGACTCCGTCGGCGAGCATCGAACCAGACTGGTCTTTGCCGTCCCATGGCTGGGCATTGTCGTAGGCCTCGTTCCTGTAGATCACCTTTCCGTAGCGGTTCATGATGGTCACCTCACGGGCAGTCGTGTAGCTCATCAAGCCTTGGATCTCAAACGCGTCGTTGCGTCCGTCACCGTTTGGCGTGATCACGTTCGGAACAATCACCGTATCAATCGGCGGAATCGGCGGAACGGGCTCACCAAACTCAATCCAGTTCGAGTAGGCGGTATCCTGCAGCGGATCCACGGCGTAGGTCGGAACCGAAGCATGGCGGTACGACTTGATGCGCACGGCGTACTGACCCGGAGGCAGGTTGGGGTGCTCGACAAGCGCAAAGGTGTCCTGCATCCGGGCACCGTAGTCTGACCAGGTATACGACGCTCCGGGCAAACCGCTGAGGTTGCGGCCAAACTGCACTTGGTAGTGAGCAGTATCCCAAGCGTTGTAGCCATTCCACACCACCGGAATCGATGACGACACACTCATGTCGCCGCGCAACCACATGCTCTTGACGGTATCTGTAGAAGGCTGAACGAATCCATTGACAATTGCGTCCACGAAGTAGCGGTGCACACGGGTATCGACCATATTGGCGTCGATGTTGATGTCTTCCCAGTTGCGCAAGTTGGTATCGGTGCTGTTGTGTACGATGCTGTAGGTAGCTCCGCCATCGTCAGAGCGGTGCACGCGCCACATGTTGAATAGGTAGCGGGGCAGCGTCGCCGTATCCACATCCCAGTATACGTGCGGATGCTTGTCTTCGTTGATGGTCACGTTGGTGAGCTCCATTTCAAGATCCACGCAGTCGTTTACAATGAGGACAATGGTATCAAATTCTTCCATGTCCTTACCGCACTTGTTCAAGAGGGTGTTGCCGTCATTGCCCACCTTAGAGTAGAGGTAGTATTCCCCGTTCATCGAGAGCGGCTTAAAGAGCTTGACCTCCAACGTCGAGGTCTCACCGTTCACGTCGCAGTTCGGCACGAGGGCCTTGATCGGAATCGGCTGGCCCGCAGGGTTCGTCAAACGGAAGTCTGACCCGTCGGGCGAAACAGAGGCGCACTCCACGTCAAGCGTAAACAGAAGCGTCACTGAAGAGTCAAGGCAGTTGTAGTCCTTGGTCTGGCGGCCTTGTGCGTCGAGGCTCACACCGGGGGCATTGGGGTCTAGTGCCACGCCCGCGTTGACGATGGCGTTGCAGTTCCCGGCGACTGAAACCTGGATTTCACGGTTGGACGAGCCGACCTTGACCCACACAAAGTATGTAGAATCAAAACGGTATTCGTTGACACGCAGGGCGATTACCGAAGTCTCTACCGTGTTCGCCACAAACGTAATGTTAC
>DMDX01000007.1:5016-6618 GCA_003451355.1 Cryomorphaceae bacterium | reverse complement strand
ACTACACGCACTTTACGTCGCCCATTCGCCGCTACCCCGACATGATGGTGCACCGCCTGCTGCAGGACACGCTTGACGGAACGCCTTCGCCGAAAGCCGATCCGCTCGAGGAACTCTGCCAGCACAGCTCGCAGCGCGAGCAAAACGCCGCAGACGCCGAACGCTCGTCAATCAAGTACATGCAGGCCGTCTACATGGAGCAGTTTGTGGGCGAGCAGTTCGACGGAATCATCTCAGGCGTCACCGACTGGGGCGTGTTTGTGGAGGTTCCCGAAACCGCCTGCGAGGGCTTGGTACGCCTGCGCGAGTTCCGCGACGACTACTACAGCGTTGATTCTGAGCGCCATTGCCTGGTCGGCGAGCGCACAGGAAAGGAGTTTCGCCTTGGCGACCCGCTGCGCATCGTGGTCAAAGAGGTCGACGTGGTGCGCAAGACGATTGACTTTGGCGTGGCGTCTTCGCGCGATTCGGGCGGAACCTCTGGTGGCCGCTTCAGCGAGCGCCCCTCGGGCCGATCCTCAACCCCTACGCGCGGACAGTTCGACGAAACCCGACCCGCCGAGGTCGGCAGCCGCTGGGAAAGCCCCCGCCACTCCGGAGGAAGCTCGTCCGGCAGCACCGGATTTGGTGGACGCTCCGGCAATTCCGGCAAACCCTCGGGCAAAGGCGGCGGCAAAGGCCACCGCAAGGGCCCAAACACGACATCGGCGAAGAAAAAGCGGCGGTAAGGGCGCTGCGCGCCCGTTAGCTCGCAAGGATTGCTGAGATTAGCTCGTTGGCTCGGTCACTGGTACCTTGTTTCTCGTAACTGGCTTGCCCGGCGGCGAACAAGAAACGAGTAACGAGTAACTAGCAACGCGACGCAAGCGTCGCACGCGCCCGCTCCACATCCCGTGCAATCTGCGCCTTAAGCGCTTCAGGCGTTTCAAACGTTTGCTCCGCACGAATGAAGTCGATGAACCGCACCTCCACGGGGCGCCCGTATCCCTGGGCTTCGACGTCGAGCAAGTGCACCTCGAGAACCGGATCCGCGCCGGAACCAAAGCTGGGACGTACTCCGTAGTTGGCTACGCCGGCGAGACCGCGGGGACCCTCGGCGTCACAAAAATCAAGTTCCACGGCATAGACCCCAAACGAAGGCATGGCCTTGTCGGGGTGGATTCCGCCCACATTGGCGGTGCGGTAGCCCAAGCCACGGCCGATTCCGCGCCCCGAAACTACTTCGCCGCGCACAAAATGCGAGCGACCCAAGGCCACCGCAGCTTCGCCCACACGGCCCTCGGCCACCGCCGCGCGAATTTTAGTCGACGACAGCACCTGCGCACCGGCCGAAACGGCCTCGACCTGCTCGAGTCCAAAATCAAAAACGTGAGAATACTCCTGAAGCTGGGCAAAATTACCCTCGCGATTGCGGCCAAAGCGGTGGTCGTAGCCGACGATGAGGTGGCGCATACCGAGGTGGCCGACCAGGTCGCGGCGCACAAAATCCAATGAAGACGTCTGCGCAAACTCGGCGGTAAACGGGTGCTCCACCAGGGCGTCCAAGCCCGCGGCTGCCAGCAACTCGGCCCGCTCCGAGGGCAACGTCAGGCGCGACAGCAC
>DMDX01000007.1:0-4632 GCA_003451355.1 Cryomorphaceae bacterium | reverse complement strand
CCGTCAAAGGTTCCGAGCGTGACCACAGTGGGGCCGCTCGCAACAAAATCCGAAAGCTGGTGGTAAATCTGCACGTCCTGAAGGTCAGGGGCAAAGATATTTCCGAACTTCGCGGTATGACGCTCCACGCCCTCAGCCTCGCGGCGGCCGCCTTTCGCCGAAACCCCTACCCCTTCGCGGCCACCGGAGCCATTGCGCTGGCCCTCAACCTTCTCGGACTCATTCACCCGATCCTCTCGACGGTTGCGGGGCTGTTTGTGCTTCCGATGCTGTACGTTGGACTAGGGACGCTTGCCGAAGCTGAACCTGGACTTCGCTTCACCCAGGCCCTTCGCCTGGCGCTCTCGGCGTGGCCGCGCACTGCCGCACTTGGCGGAATGATGTTCATCCTCTTCCTCTTTCTATCGACGCTACTTGGAATCTCACTTTCTGCCCTCTACGGCGACGAATTAATGGTCTTAGCTCAGACGCACGAATCAGATCCCGCCGCTTTTTCGCAGGCCTTGCTTCAAGAAATCAACTGGTCGGCCTCAGCCTTTGGCTTGGCTGCTCTGGTGCTGCTCACGCTGGGGCTTATTGCATTGGTTTGGATGGCGCCCTTCGCGTTGGTATACCACAACATGAATGTGCTGCAAGCCCTTCGCTGGTCCGTTCAAATGACGCGCCCGCACTTTGCGGCGCTGTTCCCCGCGCTGCTGCTTTGGGTGCTGTTCTCTGGTTTGAGCGGAGCCCTAGTCGGGCTAAACATCATACTTTGGCCATTTACCGCACTTTTTCATTTTTATTGCTTTAGATCTCTAGGGAAGCAAGCCCCCTAGGTCGTACCTTTGCACCCGAATTCAGAACCACTCCATTCCGCACAAACATGGCGAACGCAAAAGGAAAAATTGCCCAGGTCATCGGCCCGGTAGTAGACGTCTACTTCGAAGACGCACAGGCCCTTCCCAAAATCTACGACGCGTTAATGGTAACGCGCCCCAATGGCCAAAAGGTCATCCTTGAAACCCAGCAGCACATTGGTGAAGACACCGTGCGCGCCGTTTCAATGGATTCAACCGACGGCTTTACCCGTGGCCAAGAAGTGGTTGCGCTCGGCAAATCCATTGCCATGCCCACCGGTGACCAAATCCGCGGACGCGTATTCAACGTCGTAGGCGCCGACATCGACGGCCTCGGCGCGATGGACATGGCGAATGGCGGCTTGTCGATTCACCGTGCGGCTCCAAAATTTGAAGACCTTTCGACCGCAACCGAAATTCTGTTGACGGGCATTAAGGTCATCGACCTCATCGAACCCTACGCAAAGGGTGGTAAAATTGGTTTGTTCGGTGGTGCCGGTGTCGGTAAAACCGTACTCATCCAAGAGCTCATCAACAACATCGCCAAGGGCCACGGAGGCCTCTCGGTATTCGCTGGCGTAGGTGAGCGCACCCGCGAAGGAAACGACCTTCTTCGCGAAATGATCGAGGCGGGCATCATCCGCTACGGTGAGGACTTCATCCACTCAATGGAGAGCGGATCATGGGACCTCAGCAAGGTGAACATGGAGGAGCTCAAGGAATCTAAGGCAACCTTCGTGTTTGGCCAGATGAACGAGCCTCCAGGTGCACGTGCCCGTGTAGCCCTTTCAGGTTTGACTCTTGCCGAGTACTACCGCGACGGCGAAGGAAGCGGCCAAGGAAAGGACATCCTCTTCTTTGTCGACAACATCTTCCGCTTTACCCAAGCTGGTTCAGAAGTTTCGGCCCTTCTTGGCCGTATGCCTTCTGCAGTAGGCTACCAGCCAACGCTTGCTACCGAAATGGGAACCATGCAAGAGCGCATCACCTCGACCAAGTCTGGATCAATCACCTCAGTTCAGGCCGTATACGTTCCTGCAGACGACTTGACCGACCCCGCACCGGCTACCACGTTCGCCCACTTGGACGCTACGACCGTACTTTCTCGTAAGATTGCGGAATTGGGTATCTACCCTGCCGTTGACCCACTTGACTCAACCTCGCGGATCTTGACCCCTGAGGTTGTTGGTGACGAGCACTACGGATGCGCCCAGCGCGTGAAAGAGCTCCTTCAGCGCTACAAAGAGCTTCAGGACATCATCGCCATCTTGGGTATGGAAGAGCTTTCTGAAGAGGACAAAATGGTCGTACACCGTGCACGTCGCGTACAGCGCTTCCTGTCGCAGCCATTCCACGTTGCAGAGCAGTTCACGGGCATCCCAGGGGTGTTCGTAGACATCAAAGAGACCATCAAAGGCTTTACGATGATCATGGACGGCGAACTCGACAAGTACCCTGAGGCTGCATTCAACCTCAAAGGTTCGATTGAAGAGGCGATTGCTGCCGGTGAGAAAATGCTTGCAGAAGCCTAATTCGCACCCCACATGGCACTAACGGTCGACATCATTTCTCCAGAGCGCAAGCTTTTCTCGGGTACGGCAACTGCGGTACAGCTACCCGGAACCGAAGGCTTGTTTCAAATTTTGATGAACCACGCCCCCATTATGGCCTCCTTGGCCGCGGGCCGCGTGAAAATTGACGGAGCCAAAGGCACCGAATACGTCGAAATTGAAGGCGGAGTAGTCGAGGTTTCGGCCAACACTGTGACCGTTTTGGCAAAATAACTCTCAAATTTTTGAGAAGGAGCCCGGCCTGTTGGCCGGGCTTTTTTTGCCTCCCTAGACCGAACTACCTTCGCGCTGTGCACGGAGAACCCATTGAATTCCTTCCCTGGTGGTGGTACGCCATCGCGGTGACTGGCCTTGCGCTCATTGCAGCACTATGGTCTCCCAACGCGCAAGGACGCCGCCGTATGAGCCGCCTCGGCTTTCAACTTTGGTCGGACGGACTACCCGCGGCACTTGGACCATGGGTGAGCATCGCCACATCGCTCGCTGCGGTAGGAATTCTCTACGTCGGAGTAGGCCTACAGCCTGCCTACTCGGGACTTGTACTTCTCGCACCTTGGATCCTTCACGCCATCGCCGGAAGCATTTGGAACGCCGTCCGCATTCACCAAGCCTACCACCAATTTCGGAGCATGCTCGTGCCCTTCTTAGTGCTTCTTATAGTGCCCTATGCGTGGTGGCGCCTCACCGGCAGTGGTGCACAGCCCCAACTTAGCCTAATAATCTTAGTATCAGCATTTGGCGTACTCTATGTTACCTCTGTGGTGCGCGCCGCAATCATTTACCTAAACCGCGGGCCAGGGCCTTTATACTTCAAAATTGCATACCTTTGCACGCTGGAAGCGATACCATGGTTATGGATTCACAATTACCTGAGCGCAAACGCAAAGTAAAGAGCATCTTGGTCTCCCAACCGGAGCCTCAAGTAGGAAGCAATCCCTATCTCGTACTGGCTGAAAAGCATAAGCTCAAATTAGACTTTCGACCCTTCATTGAGGTCGTGGGTGTAAATGCCGCAGAGTTTCGCAAGGATAAGATCGCCCTCGGCGAGTTCAAATCGTTCATCTTTACGAGCCGCAATGCGATTGACCACTTCTTTCGCATGAGCGAAGAGATGCGTGTCGCCATTAACCCAGAGTGGAAGTATTTCTGCACCTCTGAGGCTGTAGCCTTCTACCTTCAGAAATTCGTTCCGTACCGCAAGCGCAAGATCTACCCTGCGAAGTCTGCGCTCACGGATCTGATTCCGACCCTTAAAAAGCAGCGTGGAGAACACTTTTTGATGCCGACGTCCGACGTGCTAAACCCTGAGGTTCCGGCAGCTTTGGCTGCCGCCAACATCAAGTGGACTCGCGCGGTGATGTACCAAACTGTGGCAGCCAGCTTGAGCGACCTCAGCGAAGTGAAGTACGACATGCTCGTCTTCTTCAGCCCCGAAGGCATTAAGTCCCTGTTTAAAAACTTCCCGGACTTCGTGCAGGATGCCACGCGCATTGCGGCATTCGGAAGCTCTTCCCACCTCGCTGCTAAGGAACACAACCTGATCGTGGATGTGCCCGTGCCTTCGCCCAAATTTGCGTCGATGGCGCAGGCGCTCGAAGCCTACGTCGACGAAGTCAACAAGGGTAAGTAATGGCCGACCTGCGCTTCCCCCGCGAGGAGCGCTTGAAGTCGCGAACCTCCATCGGACTTTTATTTAGCCGCAACTCGCGCAGTGTAGCGGAATCTGGACTGCGCCTCGTCTGGCTTCCCGCACCGGAACCCCTCGTGCGGGGCGTTCAAGTTCTTGTGGCTGCCCCCAAAAAGCGATTCAAGCACGCCGTGGTGCGCAACCGTGTGAAGCGTTTACTTCGCGAAGCCTGGCGAATGGAACGCGGTACGCTTCCGGACGAATGGCTCGCCGCCCAAAATCCCAAACTTATTGGGCTGATTTACACAGGTGAGGCCGAACCAACCCTCTCTGGCTTGCGCGCCACCTTGCGGATCCTACTCGACCGCAGCACGTGGTAGGCTAGCGCCAATTTCCGTCCATCCGACGCGGCAAACTATGGTAGATCGCCGTAGCGACAAGGACGACGCCCATGGCGCGTTCGAGCATCGATTCCGTAAGCAGAATGAGTAAAAGGGTGAGCGCTAGGGCCTGACCGCCCCGAGTCCAATTGGAATTCAGGCCGCAGTAGGCCATTCCGAGGGCCCAAAGTGCGATTCCGAAGAGGCCAATTCCG
>DMDX01000141.1:2183-2524 GCA_003451355.1 Cryomorphaceae bacterium | reverse complement strand
ACGTCGCCTGCGAGGACGCGATCTCCTTCTTTTACAGCTAGTTTGGGAACAAGTCCGCGGAAGTCGCTCGGGCGAACCGCGTACACGGAAGCGCTGAGGTGGCCATCGACGAGGGCGTCAGGAGCTCCCAAGATCGGGAGGTCGAGTCCCTTACGAACAGTGTGTAAGTTGGGCATAACGGCGTAAAAAATTCGCCGCAAAGGTACATTAGTCACATTGCAAAAAGGTGAATATTTAACATGTTTTTACCACCTTTAAGGCATGCAAATACTGCGAACCGCGCTCTGTGCACTTGGCTTAGTGTTCTACCTACCAAAACTGTCGGCGCAACTACCTGATAT
>DMDX01000141.1:0-1997 GCA_003451355.1 Cryomorphaceae bacterium | reverse complement strand
CTTCAGCTTCGCTTTGACGACTTCAGCCAGTCCGTGCTGCCCCTGAGGTACGTTTGGATTCACTGCGACCGTAACTGGGCCCCCTCGCCCATCATCGCCTCTGAATACCTGACTGGATTTTGGGAAGGGCAAATCGCCGAAGGTCGTCTGTCGTTCAACACCTACCAAGGCTACAGCCACTATTCTGCCGCGCTTCCGGAATCCAGCAGCATGCCGGTACTTTCGGGCAACTTCTACCTCGAAGTCTACCACGACGAGGAGCTGCTTTTGCGCCTTCCGACGGTGTTCGCCGAGTCTACCGCCGACCTTCAACTCGCCGTTCGCCGGCCCGCTGCACCGCGCCTGACCGCGCGCTACCAGGAGGTCGACGCGTGGTTTCCGTGGGACGCAAGCCGCACGACCAACCCTTTTGCGGACATTCGGCTCGGAATCATTCAAAACCGCGACTGGACGTCGTACCGCCTGTTGGCTCCGCGCTTTGCACAGGGCGACCGACTAGATTTTGACTACAACGGTGGTGAAAACTGCTTTTTGGCCGGAACCATAATGCGCTTTGCCGACACTAAAAATCTGCCGGCGGGCTCGTTAAGGGTATCCCGCTATGAGCTGCAAGATCGGTGGGTTGGTTTTGTGCGTCAGGACATTCCCACCGGGATTCTGGGCTACACGCGCCAGGATGATGCCCGCGGAAGCTTTGTTCCGCGCGCCGCACGGGGCGACAACCACACCCAGGCCGATTATTTGTGGCTGGACCTTGAACTCAAGGACACCGAAGGTTCCGGAGCCCGCCGCATGGCCCTTGAAGGTGACTTTAACCAGTACCAGCCCGGCCCCGAGCATCAGCTGCACTATGACGAGGGGCGCGGCGCCTACACCGGCCGCATCCTTGTCAAGCAGGGCTACCTCGAGTACCGCTACCGCGACCTGGATGCCGGGACTGAGGGCCTCGACTGGTCAGAAGGCAGCCACAGCATCTCGGCCAATCAGTATACCGGAATCGTGTACGCCCGAATTTGGGGCGAACGCTACGACCGCGCGGTGGCAGTGCGCACGGTGGACATCACCGACGGAGCGCAGTTGCGCATCGAGTTGGGACAGTAAGCTCAGCCTACCTTTGTGCCGATGCAGCACCTCGGCACTGACTTAGCCCGCGCGGCGTCCGTACTTCGTTCGGGCGGACTGGTTGGCATGCCTACCGAAACCGTGTACGGCTTAGCGGCCAATGCACTCGATGTGGTCGCCGTGGCGCGAATTTTTTCGGCCAAAAACCGCCCGCACTTTGACCCCTTGATCGTTCATCTGTCGGACTGGACCGAGGTGGACCGCGTGGCGCACGAGATTCCGAGCGAAGCGCAGCTGCTTTGGGCCGCATTGGGGCCCGCTCCCCTCACCTACGTGCTGCCAAAGCGACCTGAGGTTCCCGATTTGGTGACCTCGGGGCTTGACCATGTGGCGGTGCGCATTCCGCAGCTGATTCTTGCGCGGCAGCTGTTGGCGACGGCCGGGGTTCCGGTGGCCGCGCCCAGTGCGAACCCCTTTGGGTTTGTGTCGCCCACCACGGCGCAGCATGTGGCCGACCAGCTCGGGGATCAGGTGGACTATATTTTAGATGGCGGAGCCTGCGGCGTGGGCGTCGAATCCACCATCGTTGCCTGGCCCGAAGGGCGGGCGGTGGTGCTGCGCTTGGGCGGAATTCCGGTCGAAACCCTCACCGAAATCCTCGGCTACGAGCCCGAAGTTCGAACGTCCTCGAGCAAACCCAGTGCCCCGGGAATGCTGGACGCCCACTACGCCCCAGGCAAGCCCGTTCGGCTGATGGCGCACGGCACGAACTGGTCTCAGGTGACCGTGCCGCAGGGAGTTCACGCCCTTGCCTTTGCGGCAAATGACTTTGCATCCTCACTTACCACCCATGGGGACTGTGCCGAGGGCGCCCAACGGCTGTTTGCCGCGCTGCGCGAGTTTGCGGCCTCAAACTACCGTGAATTGTGGATTGA
>DMDX01000025.1:292-2763 GCA_003451355.1 Cryomorphaceae bacterium | reverse complement strand
CTCCAGTTACGCAAACGTCGCGGCGGCGACGAATTCACCCTGCACTTGGCCCCAGCCAGCGAGTACTTCTTGACCTACAAAAAGGGTAACATGCGCTTTTATTCGAGCAACCGCGACCTCATGGACGTGCTTCTCAAGGTTGACCCCAAAAAGCGTTCGCTGCCATCCAAAGATGGGTTGCCTTTTTACCAGCTTTCGCCCACCACGGGCGGAGCCATGAAGCGCTTCCTCGACGGGCTCGAGCCTGAAGAGGGCGGGAGGGACTAAAAAATGACAATTTGTGGAATTGATTCCATAAATTGACGTGAATTTGTGGAATTCAATCCATGAATTAGCACTTTAGCCCTTTACCATGACCTCTACTCGTGTTATAGATGCTGCTCGCTTTATTGCGGTGAGTGGCGCGTTTGTACTTACTACGGCCTGCAGCCAACCCGCCCTTGAAGAAGTTCCAATGACTTCGCCCGAAGATGAATTGGTCATGTCCATGGAACGTTGGACCGACGCCTATGTGAAGCGCGACACCGCCACTGTGGGCCAGGCCGTGGTGGATTCCATTCTCGTGCACGCTGCCGACGGCCGCCACGTGTGGGTCACACGACAGGGCCTCAACCAATTTTTAATCGAAACCCCCAAGGTCAGCTGGAAAATCGAGGGTATTGACTACGTCGGGCACTCCGACGGCAAGGACGTCGTCGTGGTTCGGGGGCACGAGCAGCGCAGCTACGAAGACGGGCGCGTGTTTGACGAGCACCTCGCCGAATTCTTCGCCTGGAAGGACGGACGCATTGTCGAAGTCACGCAGTACAGCCGCAAGCCTTGAGGGGGCTCGTTGGTTTCTGGTTCCTGGTAACTAGTTGCGTGGGCTTTGCCCAAGCGCTGCAGGTGGTTCCTCGGCCGCAGTCCGTGACGATTGAGGGCGAACCGATCCCGGTTGCCGGCAACCTCTACGTCGTGGCGACGCCCGCCCTCGAAGGTGAGGCGGACCTGATCCGCACGTGGTGGAACACTACCAAGACCGACGCCAAGGCTGGGGCGGTTTCGGCGGAACTCCGCATCCAGCAAGGCGTTCCGGCCGAGTCCTACGCCCTGCGCGTCAGCGAAGGCAAGATTGTGGTCGCCGGAGGTTCTGCCGCCGCCGTCTTTTACGGAATCCAAACCCTCATTCAGGCCGAGAACGGCAGCAAGACGCTGCCCGCCATGACCGTACGCGACCAACCGGCTTTTGCCTACCGCGGAATGCATCTGGACGTCTGCCGCCACTTTTTTGACGTTGAATTCGTCAAGCGCTACCTCGACCTGATGGCGGAGCACAAAATGAACCGCTTTCACTGGCACCTCACCGAGGACCAGGGCTGGCGCATCGAAATCAAGCGCTACCCGCGCCTCACCGAGGTCGGAGCCTGGCGCAACGCCTCTCAGGTCGGTCCCTACGGCGATCAGCGCTTTGACAGCACGCGCTACGGCGGATTCTACACCCAAGACGAGGTGCGTGAAATCGTGGCCTACGCGGCTGCGCGCCACATCACGGTGGTTCCAGAAATTGAACTCCCCGGCCACGCCCGTGCGGCCCTCGCAGCCTATCCACAGCTGAGCTGCACCGGCATTGAGCAGCCCGTAGCCACCGGCTGGGGCGTGTTCGACGACGTCTACTGCGCCGGCAACGATTCGGTGTTCACTTTTTTGGAAGGCGTGCTGGACGAGGTCTTGGCGCTCTTCCCCGGCGAGTACATCCACATCGGGGGCGACGAGTGCCCCAAAACGCGCTGGCACGAATGCGCCAAGTGTCAGGCGCGCATCGCCACTGAGGGCTTGGCCGACGAGCACGCCCTGCAGAGCTACTTCATTCGCCGCATCGAGGGCTACCTCAACGTCCGCGGACGCCAGATCATCGGCTGGGACGAAATTCTAGAAGGGGGACTTGCTCCCAACGCCACCGTGATGAGCTGGCGCGGTGAGGCGGGCGGAATCGCAGCCGCCAAATCCGGGCACGACGCCATCATGACTCCCGGCACGCCCTGCTACTGGGATCACTACCAAAGCAAGGATCCGGGTGAGCCGCATGCCATCGGCGGATTCAATCCGGTTGAGTTGGTTTACCTGTACAATCCGGTTCCGGCGGAACTCAGCGCCGACGAAGCCAAGCACATCCTCGGGGCGCAAGCCAATCTTTGGACCGAGTACGTGCTGACCCCGGCGCATGCCGAATACATGATTTTGCCCCGCCAGCTGGCTCTGGCCGAGGTGCTGTGGACGGGGCCGCGCCGCAGCGAGGACCTTCCCGACTTTCGCATTCGCGCCACCCAGCGTTCCCGGGCCTTGAAGGCGCGCGGATTCAATGTGGCTCCACACTTTTTAATTCCTGAATCTAAATCCTTTCGCCGCAATGAAGCGAAGTGACTTTCTCAAAACTCTTGGCCTCGGGGCCTTGGGCAGTCTGATTGCGCCGGGCGCCGAAGGCGCCCGCGACC
>DMDX01000025.1:0-214 GCA_003451355.1 Cryomorphaceae bacterium | reverse complement strand
CGCGCGGATTCAATGTGGCTCCGCATTTTTTGCTCCCGGAATCAAAACCCTTTCGCCGCCGTGAACCGAAGTGATTTTCTCAAAACCATCGGCCTCGGGGCCTTGGGTAGTCTGATAACGACGGGCGCCGCAGGCGCACGCAACCAGCAGCTAGTGGCCAGTGACGGCGCCGCAGGCGCCCCCGCCTCTGGCCCGATGTCCATCGGAACCTGGC
>DMDX01000024.1:981-7439 GCA_003451355.1 Cryomorphaceae bacterium | reverse complement strand
CCGCCGCCGGCCACTACGGCGACGCCGCCTTTTGGATGGACGACAAGGTGGGTTTTGTGACGTCGTCGCACTATGCATCGGAGCTTCCCTCCTGGATTCAGGCGTTTAACACGGCGCACAGTCCCGCCAGCTACCTTAAGGGATCGTGGGAGCGCCTGATGGCTCCGTCGGTCTATGAGTCCTTTACGGGGCCCGACGAGCGCCCCTTTGAGGGTAAGCTCCGCGGGGCTTCTAGCGGCTCGTTCCCCTACGACCTAGCGGCGCTCGGAGCGGGCAATCCCGGGCTGATTCGCTACACGCCCATGGGCAACCAAATCCTCATCGACGTCGCATTGGCTGCTGTCGACGCCGAAAATTTAGGTCGCGGAACCCATACCGACGTGCTCGCCATTTCATTCTCGACGCCCGACCACTTGGGTCACCTGATGGGTCCGCGCGCGCAAGAGATGATGGATGTGTATCTGCGCCTCGACCTGCAGCTAGGCCAACTTTTTGACGCCCTTGACGCACGCCTCGGACGCGGAAACTACTACGTATCGCTCACCGCAGACCACGGCTCCTGCGATAATCCCAACCAAGCGGCCCTCGACGGGTTCGCCGTCCAGAATTGGTCAGGCAAGGAACTAAAAGCGCAATTCAGTGCCTTGATTTCGAGCGTTGAATTGGATGAGCCGGAAATCCTTCACATCGGCAACGACCAAATTCACCTCAAGAGCAGCGACGACGACGATTGGGAGCTGGTACGGGAGGCCATCATGAAGCACCCCGCCGTCCAAATGGCGTGGACCGCCGACGAAATACGCAATTCTTGTGACCCCAAGGCCACGCAGCGCCGCAACGCCTTTGATGCCCGGAGCGGTCAGGTCTTTTACGAACTCAAGTCCGGCCACATTGACTACGGAGAAGAAGGCTGTGACCACGGGTCGGGCCACGTCTACGACACGCACGTTCCGGTGGTGTTTATGGGTCCCGGAATTCGGCCCGATGCGGCCCGCTGGGAGCGTGTGCACCCGCGCGACATCGCCCCCACATGGTCGATGCTACTCGGAATCGCCTTGCCTTCGAGTGCGACGGGGGATCCGTTGCCGCTGCGGTAGCTTTTAGCAAGGTTGGCTCGTTGGTTAGTTAGCGAGGCTCGCAAGGTTAGCTCGTTGGCTTTTTGCCCTTCGCGCCTGCGGCGCTCGGGCTAGGGCTGCTGCGCAGCTAGGGCCGCTTCGCGGCTACGGCAACTTTGGAGTTTGATTCTCGCAAACGGATATTTTGACTAAATAATTGATTTAGTGATATATAGCGATTTCTGAGCGCGAGAGAAAAAGTAAAATCCGGTTATAACCGAACGTTTTGGTGCGAACTAGTTGCTAGTAACCAGTTGCTGGCAGGCTAACGAGCTAATCTCAGCTAATCTCAGCCAATCTCAGCCAACCTTGCCAACCTCGCCAATCGAGCAGACCGGAATCGGCCTCATTTTGTGCAGGTTGGTGCGGTGAAAGCGGGTAAAAATCAGAAAGACTTCGAGGGGGCGGGCGGTGAGGCCCTGGGTGGTGGCCCAAGTGCGGTCGTCGGTGGTTTCGGGCGACCAGTGGTGGGTGCGGGCGAATTCCATGGCGGTTTCGAGCTCGGCATAGGTGGCGCCGAGTTGGTCTTCGTCGGTGCGTCCGTCGGTCCAAAGGCCGTCGGTGGGCGGCGCGTCACAAATGGATTGGGGCACCCCGAGGTGGCGCGCTACTTCGTAGACTTGGGACTTGTAGAGGTCGGCGATGGGGCTGAGGTCGACTCCTCCGTCGCCGTATTTGGTAAAGAATCCGACGCCGAAATCTTCGATTTTGTTGCCGGTTCCGGCCACGAGAAGGCCGTGATTTTGGGCCTCGGCATATAAGGTGGCCATGCGCAGGCGGGCGCGGGTGTTGGCGAGGGCGAGGTTGCGCTGGGCGGAATCGGGCAAAGCCAAAGCCCCCACATGGGCGTCGAAGACGGCCGTGAGGTCCACGCGGCGGGCGGAGACCGCCGCGTGGCGTTCCGCAAGTAACTGCATCCAGTCTTGGGCGCACGACACTTGGTCGGGGGCTTGGTGAATGGGCATTTCGAGAAGGTGGACGTCGAGGCCCGTGGCCGCACAGAGGCCGGCGGTGACGGCTGAATCGATTCCGCCCGAAACGCCAACGGCGAATCCGCGTGCCCGCGCCTGCTGGGCGTAGGTGCGGAGCCAATCGACTATGTGTTGCGTTACGGCGGGGGCGTTCATCGGACTACCTTTGGGTTATGCTTACAAGGACGCCAAATTTAGGTCTTTTGTTCACGGGTGCAGCGCTTGTAGCGGTACTGGGATGCCAAAACGATCCGTGGGTTGCTGCCGGTGAGGATGCCGAAGCCCAAGCGCAGTCCGCAGTACTGGCTGAGCGGGACCCTTTGCGGATTGTGCACTTCGCGGATTCGCTGCTGGGTCTGGATTCCGCCGCCCTAGCCGTGAAGCTTGAAGCCATGGCCCCGCGCCACCCCTTGATTTTTGAGCCCAATTGGCGCGAAAACCTCCCCCCCTATTTGCTTGATGAGGGCGTTCGGCAGCTGTGGGCGGATGCGCAAAAGGTTCGCGCGAGCACCGCGGATTTTGACCGTCGTGCTAACCAAATGCTGGATCGGGTTGACGGACTTCAGGGGCAACCGACGGGATTACGGATTTATACGTACGTCTCAAGGGCCGAAGAATACGATGTGATTCAGGCCGAGGGTGCCCTTTTTGTAGCCTGGGATCGCTTTTTGGGGGCGGACCACCCGCTGTACGCGAACGAGGCGACCTACCTAAGGGCCAGACACCATCCCGAACGGATTTATGCGGCCATCGCGGCGGCGCTGTACAACCCGAGTTCCGCAGGAGGAGGTCAGTTGATTGACGAAATGCTGCGCATGGGCAAGCAGCTGCTCTTCATTCAGACGGTGCTGAGTGAGGAGGATGCCTACCGCTACCTCACGTATACGTCAGGCCATCAGGAATTTGCAACGACGAACGAGCGCGAGCTGTGGGAAACGTTTGTGCGTGAACGCTGGCTGTACGACCGCCGACTTGACCTCAAGCGAAAGTTGGTCGAGGTGGCTCCGTTCAGCAAGCTGGGGTCCGAGCGCGACCAGGAGGTTCCGGGACAAATCGGAACATGGCTCGGATGGCGCATCATGCAAGCCTACTGGCGGGCCCACCCCGAACTTAGCCTCTGGGAAGTGCTCGAATCGAGCCCAAACAGTGCCGAACTCATCCAGCAATCCAACTACCGACCATGAAATCACACATAAGCCTCGACATCGAACTGGACGAAAACCGCGTCCCCGAACGCATTCAGTGGTCCGCGCCCGACGGTGGCGTGGATAAGTCCGACTCTCCGGCAATTATGCTTTCAGTGTGGGACGAGCGCGCTGAGGAACTACTTCGCATCGACCTGTGGACCAAAGAGATGAAGATGGACCACATGAAAAAGATGTACCACCAGACCCTTTTGGCGCTTGCCGACGGATTGGAGCGCGCCACGAGTGAGGCCGAGGCCGCTGAGGACCTTCGGATCTTTGCACGGCACTTCGCCGAGCGCCTTAAGCTAATGGATTCCGCCCGCTGAGCTCGGCATTGACCGACTCGATGTAGGCAAGTAGTTTGTCGCGGCCGTAGCCCGTTTCGGCACTCGTTTGAAAGTAGGGCGGAAGTTCAGCCCAGTCCTTAAGGAAGGCTTTTTCGAATGCCGCCCGGTTCTTCATTAGGACGGATCCTGAAATCTTGTCGGCCTTGGTGAACACCAGTGAAAATGGGACGCGCCAGGATCCGAGTTGCTTCAAAAATTCGAGATCGACCTGCTGGGGTTCGAGGCGGCTGTCAATCAGCACAAAGACAAGCGCAAGGTTTTTGCGCTCGCGCACGTAGCGTCCGATCATCGCACTGAACGCCGCCCTTTGGGTCTTGCTCACCTTGGCGTAGCCGTATCCGGGGAGGTCGGCCAGAACCCAGGTTCCGCGGTCAATTTTAAACAGGTTGATTAGCTGTGTTTTACCGGGGCGGCCCGAGGTCTTTGCGAGGTCTTTTTTGCCAACCAACTTGTTGATTAGCGACGACTTACCCACATTTGATCGGCCAATAAACGCGTACTCGGGCAGATCCCATTCGGGACACTCATCCACGCGGGGGGACGACAGAACGAACTCGGCGTGCAGGTTTAGACGCCCTTCACGCTCTGAAGCCACTGGTCTACAATTGCGTTAAACTCTTCGGGATGTTCCATCATCGCCGCGTGTCCGCAGTTGTCGATCCAATTCAGTTCGGAATTGGGAAGGAGCTCATGGAATTTATCAGCTACCTCGGGGGGGGTTACCGCATCTTGCTTGCCCCAAACGAGGCACACGGGAACGTCAAACGTTTTAATGTCTTCGGCCATGTTGTGGCGAATGGCGGACTTCGAAATCGCCAACGTCTTGATGGCTTTCATCCGGTCGTTCACCGTTTCAAACACTTGGTCGATGAGTTCCTCGGTGGCAACTTCTTTCACGGCAAACACGTCGCGCACGCGCTCGGCGATGTAGTTGCGGTCTCCGCGGCGGGGATAGCTGCTACCCATTGCAGACTCGTACAGGCCGCTTGAGCCCGCGAGTACGAGGCCGGCAACACGCTCCGGATACATTTTTTGAAAGAGCAGGGCGATATGGCCCCCAAGGCTGTTGCCCACGAAGTAGACCTTCTCGTAGCCCTTTTTATCGATAAACTTCTTGACAAATTTGGTTAGACTCTTGACAGAGGTTGTCGCCAACGGCATGCTGTACAGGGGAAGCAAAGGGACGGTAACCTCATAGCCCCGCTTGCTGAAGAAGTTCAGCTGGTGCTCAAAGTTGCTCAGGGTTCCCATCAATCCATGCAAGAACACGATGGGAGTCCCGGCGCCTTCGGTGAGGTATTCAAAAGTTCCGTCGTGAGTAAGCTTAGACATATAGGCGATTTAGGAATCCGGCAAAGATACGGAAACTACGAAAAGGACTTGTGGAACGCCCCGACTTCCCTCGAAACACGGCTACCTAACCGCTCCTTAGGGACTTAGCCTAAACGGTACAAGAAACCAACAACAAGAAACTGTTTTTCAGAGTGTTGCATTCTAAATGGAAAAGTTATTCACAATTGTGGGAGAAAGTGGGTGTTTGTGGGAGAAATCGGTACTTTTGATGCAGCTAATCGCTCAAACCCCATGAATTCCGTACTCGGTGTATATGAATGCAGCATGGACGCCAAAGGCCGCGTCCTGCTTCCAGCTGGCCTCAAGCGTCAGTTGGATTCGGCCGCGCACGAGGGTTTTGTGCTGAAGCGCAGCGTATTCAGCCCCTGCCTTGAGCTGCACACGATGGCCCAGTGGCGCGTGATTTCTGAGAAGATTGGCAAGCTCAACCGCTTTGTAAAGAAGAATGCGGATTTCGTACGCCTCTTTCACGCCGGAGTCAAGATGGTCGAGCTCGACGCATCGGGGCGTATTCTGATCGCCAAGGATTTAGCTGGCTTCGCGGGGCTTGAGCGCGAGCTCGTGTTTTCGGGCACTCCCTTCGGAGTAGAAATTTGGAGCCGCTCGGCCTACGAGTCGGCAGTAAACCCTTCGGACCTGGATTTCGCCCAGCTCGCCGAGGATGTGATGGGCGGACAAAACGGGGACCATGAGCTACCATAGCCCTGTTTTACTCGCCGAATGCCTTGATTTTTTAAACCTCCGTCCCGACGGGACCTACGTCGACGCCACCTTCGGGGGCGGCGGCCACAGCCGTGCGATTGTGGAGCGCCTTGGCCCCAATGGTCGCTTAATCGCCTTTGACCAGGACCCCGATGCCCACGCCAACGCGCTGGACGACCCGAGGTTTACGTTGGTTCCGTACAATTTTGAGCACCTCAAGCGCTTTTTAAAGCTGCACGGCGCGGCGCAGGTGGACGGAATCTTGGCCGACCTTGGTGTCAGCAGCCACCAACTCGATGCGCCCGAGCGCGGTTTCGCCCACAAGTACGAGGGCCCGCTCGACATGCGCATGAATCCCGAAGCCGGACAGCCCGCGAGCGAATGGCTGAATGAGGTCGGCGAACTCGAGCTGCGCAAGGTGCTGGCCGAGTTTGGCGATGTGGAACGCCCCGCGGCGGTGGCTGCTGCGATTTTGCGCGCGCTTCCGCTCACCACTACCGCCCAACTGCGCGACGTCCTCGAGCCGTTCAGCCAGCGGGGGCGAAACACCAAGCTTCCGGCACGCGTATTTCAGGCGGTGCGCATTGCGGTCAACCGCGAAATGGAGGTGCTCGACACGTTTCTGACGGACTGCATCCCGTCCCTCAAGGTGGGCGGACGGCTCGTCGTCATGAGCTACCACAGCCTTGAGGACCGCCGCGTGAAAAACCTCTTGCGCGAAGGCAGACTGGACGGCGAAGCCGAACGGGACGATTTTGGTCGCCGACTGGTTCCGTTTCATGT
>DMDX01000024.1:436-782 GCA_003451355.1 Cryomorphaceae bacterium | reverse complement strand
CCACGTACTCACCCGAAAGCCAATGAGCGCAAGCCCCGCCGAGCTTGAAGAAAACCCAAGGTCACGGTCAGCCCGCTTGCGCGCGGCCGAAAAAATCGAGGTCAGCCGTGGATAAGCAGAGTAACAAAGGACTGCTCGCTTCGGTACTGCGCGGAAGCTTTTTGGGGCATCCGTACGTGGTGCGCAACCTTCCGTTTGTGGCGTTTTTAAGTGCGCTCGGTGTGCTCGCCATTTTTTGGGCCCACCGCGCCGAGCAGCGAGCACGCCAAATCAGCAAACTGAGTGCAGAGCTCAGCGAAGTCAAATCAGAGTACCTCGAGGCCAAATCGACCTTGATGCGCATGGG
>DMDX01000024.1:0-153 GCA_003451355.1 Cryomorphaceae bacterium | reverse complement strand
AAAAAGGCTCCGGACCGCATTAACAAACCGCAGGATGACGCCGAATGACCCTGACCAACTGAGCTCGCGCTGGGTTGCCGGAATTACGGGCGGCCTGTTTGTGTTTGGACTAGCAGTGCTGGTCAAGCTGTACGTGGTTTCAATTAAAGACGG
>DMDX01000006.1 GCA_003451355.1 Cryomorphaceae bacterium | reverse complement strand
GCAGCCTGCAGCAGATCCGCGCCCTTGGAATGAAGGCGGGCGTAGCCCTGAATCCGCACACCCCCGTCGATCTGTTGGCCGACGTACTGGGCGATTTGGACCTCGTGTGCTTGATGAGCGTAAATCCGGGATTTGGCGGCCAAGCCTTTATTCCGCAAACGTTTAAAAAGGTAGAACGACTGCGCCGCATGATTGACGACGCGGGCGCCGCGACCCTCATCGAAATTGACGGTGGCGTGGGACTGCAGAATGCTTCGGACCTCAAAAAAGCCGGCGCCGACGTGCTCGTGGCGGGCAATGCCGTCTTTAAGGCGAACGACCCCGTGGCCACCATCCGCCAACTCAATGAGGCATAAGGGATTAATCATCCTGGCGGCAGCCCTAGCCGCATCGTGCAACCCCCAGCGATGGCTGCCCGAGGGTCAAACATGGATTCGCCGAATCGAACTCACTGAGGGAGCACAGGTTCGCAGCGACGACAAGTACCTCGAACTCATTCAAATACAGACCAATACCAACGTACTGGGCAGCTACCCCTACGTGGCGCTGTACCAGCGCGGGGCGCGCAAGCCCACTACCCGACGGGGTCGTTGGCTGCAAAACATTGGAGAGGCTCCGGCCCTGCTCGACACGAGCAAAGTGGCCGAAACCGTCATGCAGCTCGAACGAAAGCTGCGCCAAGAGGGTTACTTTTTTGCCAAGGTGGGCCACGAGGTGGTACAGGGTCCGCGCGGAACCACCCTCAAATTCGACCTGCAGCGCGGCAAGGCGACCCGTTTGGGGACGGTAGTTCCTGAAGTTTATGCACCGGCGATTGAGGACCAGATGACCACGTTGCGCATGGGGTCGCTGCTGGTTCCGGGAATGCGGCTCTCGCGCGACATGCTCGAGTCCGAGCGCAAGCGCATCGCAGATTTTTTGAAAGAGCACGGATTTTTTACCATCGGCCCCGAAGCCGTCGGTTTTGACCTTGACACGCTCGGCCACCCCTACCGCGCGGACGGCTACTGGCTCATTCACAACTGGGTGCGCGACGGTGAATTTGGCCCTCAGGAATTGCCGCACAAGCCCTGGTACTTTGGGCGCGTAACCGTGGCGGACTCGCTCAACTACGGCCTCAACGCGCGCGGAATTCGCCGCCTTCACCTGCTTGAGTCGGGCGACCTCTTCCGGGCGTCGACGGTGACTCAAAGCCAGGAATGGCTCCGCCGGCTGGATGCCTACCAAAACCAGCAGTGGCGGTTGAGCCCGAGGGGCGACAGCTTGGACGCTGAACTGGTGCTCAAACCGGCACCGCGCGTGGGGTTGCTGTGGGAGACCGAGGGCACCAACACTTCAGGCATTTACGGACTGCAAACCGCCATCGAAGT
The DNA here is from genome assembly GCA_003451355.1 of Cryomorphaceae bacterium. Taxonomy (GTDB): domain Bacteria; phylum Bacteroidota; class Bacteroidia; order Flavobacteriales; family Schleiferiaceae; genus TMED14. The sequence continues at coordinate 6,136 of DMDX01000006.1, read as the reverse complement.
GCGCGACCGCAACCCCTTTGGGGGCCTCGAAGCACTGAGCGGCAAGGTTGCAGGCGGACTCGGCGTGGCCGTGGGCGACACCAGCTCGCTCTTTCGTACCTATTTTTTGGAATTAGGGGTGCAGCTTGAGGTTCCGGACCTCATCGGGCTGCCTAAGGTGCGCCGAAACCAAGCGCGCAGTAGCGCCAACTTCACCCTCGGACGCCAGTACCGCCGCGAGTTTGACCGTTTGGCGGTCAGCGGTGAGCTGCACTACCACTGGGAGGCTCCCAACCGATTGACCTGGGACCTCAAACCATTGTACGCCACCTACGTGGACTTGCGCGGGGTCGATTCGACCTTTTATGCGGCGCTGGCGAGCAAATCGGGCTTTCAGGACGTACTCATTCTCGGACCGCGGCTGTCGCTCAAGCGGCCGACCTTTTCTGAGGGTCGCTGGTCGCGCCGAAGTGAGTGGTCGTTTGAAACGTCCGGAATCCTCACCGACCTGGGAATGCTCGCCACCAAGCCCGCTCGGGACCAGCCCTTTACCGTGGCCAACGTGCCCTACGCGCACTACCTGCGGGCCGAGGCCGACTACCGCTGGCGCTTTCGCGGACGCCAACGGCGAGAAGGCGCGATGCGCATCCAGGCCGGATACCTGCACGCCCTGGCCAACAGCCCGGGGCTTCCGCCGTTTGAGCGGGCGTTTTATGCGGGCGGGTCGAACGACCTCAGGTCCTGGATCAACTTTCGCATCGGCCCAGGCGCACTGCCCAAAGCCGTCTTTGACACGGCAGGTTTTTTGGGGTCCGGAACCATCAAACTCCTCGGCCAAGCCGAATGGCGCTTCCCGATCGCCGGATCCATCTTCGGAGCCGTATTTGCTGACGCCGGCAACGTGTGGCTGACTTCGGCGAATGTCGCCACCGCCCAGTGGGATCTGCTCGACAACCCCGAGCTGCGCGATGCGGTGTCGTTCAACCTGCTGCGCATGCCGCGTCAAACCGCACTCGGAATGGGTTTTGGACTGCGCTACGACTTTGACTTTTTCATTGCTCGGGCCGACTGGGGCCTTCAGGTTTACGACCCCCGTCGACTCGCCACGGGCGATGCGTGGTGGCGCCCATCTGAGGGAATCCGCCGAAGCGCGCTGCAAATCGCAATTGGACTCCCGTTTTAAGCGTTTAATTGCCTTAACCTGTGGGTAACTTCCCATCCAAAGCATGGGCGGGGCAGAAATTTTTCCCTAGGTTTGCAGCTCATCCATTTTAAAGCGTTTTTATGGCCTCCGACCGTATCGTTAGCCTACTCGGCGATCAAGCCGACTACCTGCTCAAGCACACGTGCACCAAAGTCCGCAAAGAAGACCTGCACCTGCCCTCGCCTAAGTTTGTCGACGACTACTTCATCTCGAGCAACCGCAGCAACCCTACGCTTCGCGCACTTCAAACACTGTACGGAACCGGTCGCCTAGGCAACTCAGGCTACCTCAGCATCCTTCCGGTAGACCAAGGCGTCGAGCACAGCGCCGGAGCCAGCTTCGCCCCCAACCCAATCTACTTCGATCCCGAGAACATTATTAAGCTCGCCATCGAAGCCGACTGCAACGCCGTAGCCTCAACCTTTGGCGGCCTCGCGATGCTGAGCCGCAAGTACGCCCACAAGATTCCGTTTATGGTTAAAATCAACCACAACGAGTTCTTGTCGATGCCCAACCAGTACGACCAAACGATGTACGGAAGCGTTGAAGATGCGTGGAACATGGGCGCCGTAGCCATCGGAGCCACCGTGTACTTTGGCGCCGAAGAGTCGCGCCGCCAGCTGCTCGAGGTTGCAGAAGCCTTTGAGCGCGCCCGCGAGCTCGGCATGGCCACGGTACTGTGGACCTACACCCGCAACAGCGGATTCAAGCAAGACGGCGTGGACTACCATACCTCAGCTGACCTTACTGGCCAGGCCATCCACTTGGGCGTGACCATTCAGGCGGACATTATCAAGCAGAAGCTCCCCACCAACAACGGCGGATACAACGCGACCAAGCACGGCAAGACCCACCCCAAAGTCTACACCGACCTCAGCAGCGACCACCCCATTGACCTCACGCGCTACCAAGTGCTCAACAGCTACGCAGGCCGCGTGGGCGTGATCAACTCGGGCGGAGAGTCCAAAGGTGCCAGCGACCTCAGCGAGGCCGTAGCAACTGCGGTCATCAACAAGCGCGCAGGTGGACAAGGCCTCATCTTGGGCCGCAAGGCGTTTCAGCGTCCGATGAACGAGGGCATTGAACTGCTCCGCACGATTCAAGACGTGTACTTGGACGAGTCGATCACGATCGCCTAATCTGCGTCCTATGTCAGAATGGTTTCACCGCAAAGGGGAGTCGATTACGACTCCGACCGAAGAAAAAAAAGACAGCCCCGACGGCTTGTGGCACCTTTGCCCCAAGTGCAAGGTGATGGTCGACATTGACGAACACGAAGCAAAGCTTTGGGTATGCGGCAACTGCGGACACCACAACGGCATCGACGCGGCAGAGTACTTCAGCTTTCTCTTTGACGGTGGCCAGTACACTGAGCTCGACGCCAACTTGGTTTCAGCTGACCCTTTGAAGTTTGTCGACACCAAAGCCTACAGCGACCGCCTCAAGGCCACCCGCGCCAAGACGGGTTTGACCGACGCACTCACCAGCGGAACCGGCAACCTCGACGGAATGCCTGTGACCATCGCCGCCATGAACTTCAAGTTCATTGGCGGATCCATGGGGTCCGTGGTTGGCGAAAAAATTGCGCGCGCGATCGACCACGCCCGCCTGAACAAGCAGCCCTTTATCATGATCAGCAAGTCAGGCGGCGCCCGCATGATGGAGGCAGCCTACTCACTGATGCAGATGGCCAAGACTTCAGCCAAGTTGGCGCAGCTCGACGACGCGGGGCTTCCCTACGTTTCGGTGCTCACTGACCCGACCACTGGCGGTGTCACGGCTTCGTTTGCGATGCTCGGCGACATTCACATTGCGGAACCCGGCGCCCTCATCGGTTTTGCCGGTCCGCGCGTGGTCAAAGAGACGATTGGCAAGGACCTTCCCGAAGGATTTCAGACCTCTGAATTCTTACTCGAGCACGGATTTGTCGACCAAATCTCTGAGCGCCGCAACCTCAAGCAGTCCATTGCGATGTGGCTGCGCGCAGTGCGCAACGAAGCTCCGGCCGAGGCCTAGCGTCGGGCGCTTCAGTATTTTTTGTATCTTTGCAGTCCTCGAACGTCGAGGAACTTTACAGCACAAACATCGAAATCGATTAAGGCATGTACTTAAATTCTGAAAAGAAACGCGAAATCTTCGGCACACACGGTAAATCTTCTGAAGATACCGGAACGGCTGAAGGCCAAATCGCACTATTTACCTATCGTATCAACCACCTTACGGAGCACTTGAAGAAGAACCGTAAGGATTTTAACACTGAGCGTTCACTAGTACGCTTGGTCGGCAAGCGACGTAGCCTTCTGGACTACTTGCAAAGCACTGAGATTAACCGCTACCGTGCGATTGTCGAAAAACTCGGCCTCCGTAAGTAAGGTCGTTTTCGAACGATTTATACGCAAAGGCAATCCCCAAAAGGGTTGCCTTTTGCTGTTCCTAAACGAGGCCCCATTAATTCGAAATTGAGAAGATGAAAGCTCCCCTACCCGTGATCCAAGAGATCACACTCGCCGATGGTCGTACCATCACTATTGAAACGGGCCGCATGGCCCGCCAGGCCGATGGATCGGTCCTGGTTCGCTGCGGCGGAACCGCACTTTTGGCAACCGTCGTTTCGGCACCTGAAGCCCGCGAAGGTGTGGACTTCATGCCGCTGACCGTGGAATACAAAGAGAAATTCGCATCAGCTGGACGTGTTCCAGGTGGATTTTTGAAGCGTGAAGGCCGCCCAAGCGACCGCGAGATCCTCGTGGCCCGTCTGGTCGACCGCGTACTTCGCCCCCTCTTTCCTGAGGACTACCACGCTGAGACCCAAGTCATCATCACCTTGCTGTCGTTTGACCAAGATGTTGCTGCCGACAGTCTTGCTGGCCTAGCTGCCTCTGCCGCTCTTGCGGTGAGCGATGTTCCGTTCAACGGACCCATTTCAGAAGTTCGCGTTGCACGCGTTGCAGGCGAATTCATCATCAACCCAAGCCCCGCACAAATCGAAGAGGCCGACATCGAAATGATGATCGGTGCTTCAGCTGACAGCGTAGTGATGGTTGAAGGTGAAATGAACGAAGTGTCTGAAGCCGAAATGCTTGAGGCCATTCGCGTCGCCCACGAAGCGATCAAAGTTCAGGTTGCTGCTCAGCTTGCCCTAGCCGCTCAGGTCGAAGGCGCAAACCCCAAGCGCACCTACAGCCACGAGACCCACAACGCCGACCTCAAGAAGCGCGTATGGGATGCCACCTACGCAGGTGCATTCGAAGTTGCCGGCCGCAAGTTGACCAACAAAACCGAGCGCAGCGCCGCATTCAAAGAGGTGTACACGGCCTTTGCCGCGACCTTGACTGAAGAAGAGCTGGCTCAGCACGGTTCACTCGCCAAGGTGTACTACCACGAGGTAGAGTACCACGCGATGCGCAACCAAATTCTTGAAAACGGAACCCGCCTCGACGGCCGTAGCACTACCGAAATCCGCCCCATTTGGTGCGAGACGGACGTGCTTCCTGGCCCGCACGGTTGTGCTCTGTTCACACGCGGCGAAACGCAGTCGTTCACGACCGTTACCCTGGGTACGGCCTTGGACAGCAACCGCATCGACGCTGCCACCTACATGGGTGACGAGCGCTTCTACCTGCACTACAACTTCCCTCCGTTCTCAACGGGTGAAGCGCGTATGCTGCGCGGAACCAGCCGCCGCGAAATCGGCCACGGTAACCTCGCCCAGCGCGCCTTGAAAATGATGATTCCGGCCGAAAATGCCTACACCATTCGCGTGGTTTCTGACATTCTCGAGTCAAATGGATCAAGCTCAATGGCAACGGTATGTGCCGGAACCCTCGCCCTTATGGACGCAGGTATTCCCATCACCCGTCCGGTGAGCGGAATCGCAATGGGCCTCATCACCAACCCCGAAACGGGCAAGTTCGCCGTACTGAGCGACATCTTGGGTGACGAAGACCACCTCGGCGACATGGACTTCAAGGTAACGGGTACTGCCAACGGCATCACCGCGTGCCAGATGGACATCAAAATTCAAGGCCTGAGCTTCGAAATCATGGAGCAAGCCCTGAATCAAGCCCGCGAAGGCCGCGCACACATCCTCGGCAAAATGCTTGAGGCCATGCCCAACGTTCGCGTTGAGTTGAAGCCCCACGCTCCGAAAATGGTGCGTCTTGAAATTCCAAAGAACTTCATTGGCGGTGTTATCGGACCCGGCGGTAAAGTCATTCAAGGCATTCAAGCTGAGACCGGAACCACCATCACCATCGAAGAGGTGGGCGACGTGGGCCGCGTAGAAATCAGCGGTATCGACCCAGTGGGTATGAAGCGCGCCGAAGAAATCGTTCGCGGAATCTGCTTCATCCCTGAGGTTGACAAAGTGTACGAAGGCGTCGTTCGCGGCGTACAGACCTTTGGTGTGTTCGTTGAAATCGGCCGCGGAACCGAAGGCCTGCTCCACGTTTCAGAAATGGACTGGAAGCGCGTCGAGAACCCCGGCGACCTCTACCAAGAGGGCGACCGCGTTCAGGTGAAGCTGTTGAGCATTGACGATAAGGGCAAGCTCCGCTTGTCGCGCAAGGCGCTGCTTGAGAAGCCCGAAGGCTACGTTGAGCGCGAAGAGCGTCCACGTGAGGAGCGCGGACCCCGCGAGCCCCGCGGCGACCGTGGAGACCGTGGTGGCCGCGAAGGTGGCCGCGACCGCGGACCCCGCAGCCAGCGCCCAGCCCGCGAAGAGCGTGCTGAGGGTGGCGAAGGCGAGCAAGTTAACCCCGTAGAGGGCAGCGAGTCACGTGATGATCGTGCCCGTAGCGAGCGTAGTCGTCCCCGTGGCGAGGAGCGCGAAGAGCGTCCAGCACGCGAGGACCGTGGCGAGGATCGCGCTGAGCGTCCAGCCCGTGAAGATCGCCCCCGTGGCGAAGGTGGCAACCGCAACGGCGGCAACCGCAATGGAGGAGCCCCCCGTGG
>DMDX01000130.1:7701-9233 GCA_003451355.1 Cryomorphaceae bacterium | reverse complement strand
TTGCACAGCACAATGCGGGGGCGGTGCGTACGGACGAGCTCGATAATGCGCTGCTGGCTATCGAAATCGTTCACTAGACGTCCGTCGGGCATATCGAGGTTGACGCGAAACGACGCCCCGAGGATTTGGGCGGCCTTGACGGCTTCGGCGTCGCGCTCGAGCACGGTTCCGCGGCTGCCCATTTCGCCGCGCGTTAAATCGACCAAGCCCACGGTATGGCCGAGGGCCACGTGCTTGGCTAAGGTTCCGCCGCAACCCAACTCAATATCGTCGGGGTGGGCGCCAATGGCGAGAATATCTACGTGCATGCTCGGTTACTTTCCGAGCGCAAAGTTCCGAATTTCGGAATTAGTTGGTGACACCGTCGACAGGTGGCTGCTCACCCACTGCCCTTTTTCGTTGATGAGGAACTTGTGAAAGTTCCAGCGAACCGTCGCATCCTTGGCACCGTTCTTCGTCTTACTGGTCAACCATTGGTAGACAGGGTACGGGTTGTCGCCCTTGATAGCGACCTTTTCCATCATCAAAAGGGTGACACCATAGTTCTTTTGGCAAAATGCGCCGATTTCTGATGCGGAACCCTTTTCTTGCCCCCCAAAGTCGTTGCAGGGGAATCCGAGAATGACAAAGTTTCCGCCCTTAGCCTCGTCCCAAAGGGCCTGAAGCTCTTTGTACTGGGGGGTGAATCCGCACTCTGAAGCCGTATTGACGATAAGCACGCGCTTGCCCTTGAGTTGGGCAAAATCGTAGGCCTCACCGTCAAGCGTGCGCGCCTGAAGGCTGTAAAAATCGACAGGAGCATCTACGGGCTGGGCCATAGTGCGGCTGCATCCGAGCAGCGTAGTGAGTAGGGACATGGCCAATAATGTCTTCATCATGATAGGGGTATAACCGCAAAACGAAGTAAGGGTTCACCACGCTGCCTACCTTTGGGCCATGAAACGTTGGTGGACCCTAGGTCGGTGGGCACTTCAGGCGGACTTTCGCCACCGCGCACAGAGCGTGCAGTTCATCCTGTTCACCGCGGTCGCGACGTACTTGGTCTACAGCGTGGCTCCGTCGCCGAGTCCGACGGTGTGGCTCGCGCTGCTCTGGGTCGTAGTGCTCTTTAGTGCGATGCAGGCCGCCTTTCGCGCGTTTCACGAGCCGGAATCCCTGTGGGCCTACCTCAACCAGCTGGCGAGTCCCGCAGCAATTTTGGGTGTAAAAAGCCTTCAAGTCGCCGTGCACACCCTGCTCACCGCGGCCGCAGCGCTGCTGCTTTTTGGGTTATTTTTTGGGCTGCCGGAATCTGCCCAGAGCGTTGAAGCGGCACTCAAAGTCACGGTGGCCTTAATGCTTGGATCTTTGGCCTTTGCTTCGACCATGAGTTTTACTTCGGCCTTGGCGAGCCGTGCAGGGTCCAACCCCACGCTGATGGCTACGCTGAGCCTGCCTTTGCTGCTTCCGGCGGTGCTGGTGGCCCGACGCGCTAGTAGCTTGGCTGTGGCCAACCAAGACTGGGCTGAACTGGCAATACCCCTTTTTGGCGA
>DMDX01000130.1:7132-7435 GCA_003451355.1 Cryomorphaceae bacterium | reverse complement strand
GCTCGTGTGCTACAGTCTGGTTGCGGGTTTGGCGGCTCCGGTTCCGCGACTTTTTATTCTCAACGAAACCATTCGCAACCTCTACTTTCACGTGCCCATGTGGTTCACGATGATTGCGCTCATGGGGGTTTCGCTAGGGCACAGCATCGGGAGCTTGCAGCGCCCCGGGCAGGCCGGGCTCGAAGCAGACCAAAAGGCGCGCCTGGCCGCTGAGGTTTCGCTGGTGTTCGCGTCACTCGGACTCTTCACCGGAATGATCTGGGCCCGCTTCACGTGGGGGGCCTACTGGACCAACGACCCCAA
>DMDX01000130.1:6095-6908 GCA_003451355.1 Cryomorphaceae bacterium | reverse complement strand
CCACCCCGGCAACGGTGGCAACCCCGCGTTTGGCTCGTACGACCTCGACAGCGGAATGCGTGCGGTCTTTTACCCCGCTGTGCTCGGATGGATCGGAATTGGCATTTGGATTGTTGAACTCCGAGTGCGTTTAACGCGTTTAAGCAAGTAGTACCCGTATGAAACGTTTTTTACAGCAAGGCCCTCCCGTTGAAATGGCCGACGCCTTTCGCGCCGACGGCAAGATTTGGGTGGTCATCACCGTGATCGGAATCATTTTTGTCGGAATCGTAGCGTACATGGCGTGGTTGGACGTTCGGTTGCGCAAGGCCGAAAAATCCGCGAAGTAAATGAAGCGCAACCACATCATTGCCCTTGTCGTCATCGCCCTTTTGGTGGGAGCGCTGATGGTGACCATTCAGGACGCCAGCACCTATGCCACGTTTGAAATGGCTGAAAAAAAGAGTCCCGAAACGGTGACCGTAGTGGGGCAACTCGATCTGGACCAACCGATTACGTTTAACGCCCAAACGTCCATGCTCCGGTTTACGGCCTTGGACAAAGACGGCGAGCGCAGCGTGGTGTACTTCAACCAACCCAAGCCAACTGACTTCGAGCGATCTGAAGAGATTACACTGACCGGACTCAGCTCAGGGGATACCGCATTTTTTGCACAAGATATTTTGATGAAATGCCCGTCCAAGTACGCCGACGAGGCCAAGCTTAGCGCGGAATGAACTACATCGGGGAACACACTTTTTGGGCCTTAGCGGGCCGCTTTTTTACCTACCTCGCCTTTACGGGTGCCCTCGGAACCGCGCTGTTCTACGGACT
>DMDX01000130.1:4228-5787 GCA_003451355.1 Cryomorphaceae bacterium | reverse complement strand
CAAGAGGGCAGCTTCATCATCTGGATGTTCTGGCACATGGTCCTGGGCTGGTTCTTGGTTCGCGGCGCCCGCTCGTGGGAGCACGGCACCATGGCCGTCATCGGCCTCGCGCAGCTGCTCCTCACCAGCATGATTTTGGGCGTCTATGTCTTCGGAACGAAAATCGGCTCCAGCCCCTTCGTGCTCATTCGTGAACTTCCTGAAAACCTTGGACTTCCGTGGACCACCATCAAGGACTACTTGATCCGAATTCCGGCGTTTCGCGACGGCCAGGGACTGAATCCCTTGCTTCAAAACTACTGGATGGTCATTCACCCTCCGACCCTGTTTTTGGGCTTTGCCGCGACGCTGATTCCCTTTGCCTACGCGGTGGCGGGCTGGATCGAGCGCCGTCCCTTGGACTGGGTCACTCCCGCCCTACCCTGGGTGTTTTTTGGTGTGGGCATCCTCGGAACCGGCATTCTCATGGGCGGAGCCTGGGCCTATGAAGCACTCAGTTTTGGCGGCTTTTGGGCGTGGGACCCTGTTGAAAACGCATCGCTTGTTCCGTGGATCACCCTGGTGGCCGCAGGCCATTTGATGTTCATCGTCAAAAAGAAAAAGACTTCGGGCGGACTCACCGCCTTAATGGTGATGCTGACGTTTGTCCTCATCCTCTACTCGACCTTTTTGACGCGGAGCGGGGTGCTGGGCGACAGTTCGGTACACTCCTTTGTCGACCTCGGACTCAACGGCCAGTTGATGCTGCTCCTCGGATTTTTTGCCCTCGGAAGCCTAATACTACTCGTCGCCCGCTGGCGCGCCCTGCCCAAGAACATCGCCGATGAGGCGTTCTCGTCGCGTGAATTTTGGTTGGTAATTGGCAGCCTGGTGCTGCTCCTCAGCGCCGTGCAAATCAGCTTCAGCACAAGCATCCCGGTGCTCAACAAAATCATTGGCCCCGAAGGCCTGATTCCATTGCTGGGCGAGGCCATGGCTCCGCCGGCCGACGTATTCAGGCACTACCACTCGATCCAGATTCCGGTCGCGATTGTGGTGTCGCTGTTCATGGCGGCCGTGCCCTTCTTGCGCTGGGATTCGACTCCAGGGGCGATGATGCGCCGCATACTTCCGTCGCTGGTGGCCACGGTGGTGCTTGGCGGATTGGCCGCGTGGGGGCTCAAGTTTGACCAGCCGATGTACACTGTACTGCTCCTTACCGGCATGTTTGCCGCGTTCGCAAACCTCGACTACTGGCTGCGCTTTTTGCGCGGAAACTGGCGCAGCGGCGGCCTCGCACTGGCCCACTTGGGCTTTGCGTTGATTTTGCTGGGCGCCCTCATTAGCAACGGAAAAAAGCAGGCGATTAGCCAGAATCCGGTGTTTTTGCACAAGGACTTCCCCGCCAACGAACACATTTTGATTCCGGCCGGAGACACCGTCTCAATGCATCCCTACTGGGTCGAGTGGACGGGAGAACGCCGCGAAGGGCATTTTCAGATCTACGACGTCAATTTTTACGGAACCAATCCGGACCAAACGCCGGGCGAAAAGCTGTTTGCGCTGGCTCCGTACATCCA
>DMDX01000130.1:3232-4169 GCA_003451355.1 Cryomorphaceae bacterium | reverse complement strand
GTGAGCTTTGCCGACATGCGCAGCCCCGAAGAAAAGGAGAGCGGATGGACCGAAGAAATGGAGGCCACCATGGGCCGCGGCGAAGAAGTGTTTGTGTTCGACGAGTTCATGATGCGCTGCGACAGCATCATCGTCAACGACGCCCAGATGGTGCAAGAAACGGGCGACCTCGCGGCGCTCGACATGGCAGCACGCTTGACGCTCAAGCACATGGACGGCCGGAGCGAAACCATCGACGTTCCGTACCAAGTGCGCGGCAACCAGGCAACTCCGGGCGAAGCCGAATTCGCGGCCCTGGGCGTCAAAGCCCGATTCGACGGCGTTTCTGACGAGCCCGGTCGGTTTACCATGAAGTTTTGGCGCAAGTCGCCCGAAGAAGATGAGTTTATTCTGCTTCAGGCATTCATATTCCCGTTCATCAACCTGCTTTGGTTGGGTGTCGTACTCTTGGCGATTGGAACAGGGCTTGCCGTGGCCAAGCGGATTGCCGGCCCCAAACCCGCGCCCAAGGCATGATCTATGTGGTGGGCCGTGGCCGTGTGGGCTCGGCGCTCACCGCGGCGCTTCCTGAGGCGATTGCCGTCGCGGGTCGCGGATTTTCGGGCATTAGTGCCTTAACGGCGGACGATGTGGTGGTACTGAGCGTTCCGGACGCTGCAGTGGCCCAATGTGCGGCGGCACTGTCCGAAACGCCCGCTGTGGTGCTGCACTGCGCCGGGGCTGTTCCCCTATCTGCACTCGGACAGGGGTCCCGGGGGGTGTTTTATCCCATGGTTTCGTTTCGGTCGAGCGTAGCGTGGAACCAGGTTCCGGTCTTTGCCGAATCCACTGATGAGCGCGCCGCGCACGCGGTGCGCGACCTGGCCCAACAGCTGGGCTGCCCTGAGCCCCGCTCCGCAAGCAGCGAAGACCGGGCGCGCTACCACCTTGGGGCCGT
>DMDX01000130.1:0-3076 GCA_003451355.1 Cryomorphaceae bacterium | reverse complement strand
GCGCTACCACCTTGGGGCCGTATTTGCCAACAACTTCAGCAACCACGTGGTGGCGCTGCTTCAGGCCTACTGCGCCGAGGTCGGACTCGACCCTAGCGTCTACCGAGAAATGCTCGTGGATACCGTTCGCGATGCCGTGGATGGGGATGCACGAATGCTCCAAACCGGACCCGCCGCACGCGGCGACCGCAGCACCGTGGATCAGCACCTTGAGCGGTTACCCGAAGGGTTCCGCGCCGTATACCAAGCTTTGAGTGAATCTATTGAACGCCACGCCCAATGAATTACAAAACCAAGCTCAAAAACATTAAGGCCATGGCGTTTGACGTCGACGGCGTGTTTACCGACGGAACCGTTCAGCTTTGGCCGGGCCAAGAACCCATACGCAATTTTCACAGCAAAGACGGATACGCCGTACAGGTAGCTGCGCGCCAAGGATTTATTTTGGCGGCGATCACTGGGGGTAAATCCGAAACGGTGAAAGAGCGAATGAAGGGCCTCGGAGTGCAGGACGTGTGGCTGGGCGCTCGGCACAAGATCGAGGCCTATGAAGAGTGGCTGGCGATGTACGATTTGCGCGACGAAGAGGTGCTGTACATGGGCGACGATTTGCCCGACATGGAGGTCCTGATGCGCGTTGGTTTGTCGTGCTGCCCGCAGGATTCGGCTCCTGAAGTCCGAGCCATTGTGGACTACATTTCGCCGATTGAGGGTGGCCGCGGATGCGTGCGCGAGGTCATCGAGCAGGTGCTGCGCGCCCAAGGCACTTGGAATTTACCGGAACACCGAAATTGGTGAAAAAGCTTCCGTACGCGTTGCGCGGCCAGCTAGTGCTGGGCAGCGCCTCACCCCGCCGGCGCGAGCTGCTTGCTGTTTTGGGGATTCCCTACTCCGTGCGGACCAGCGATGCGGACGAATCGGCTCCTGAGGTGCTGAACGACGTCGAAACCGTACGCTACGTGGCGCGCCTCAAGGCAGAGGCCCTCGTGCCAGAGCTCTCCCATGGCGAAGTTCTGCTCACCGCAGACACCGAAGTATGGTTTGAGGGGCGTCGCTTTGGCAAGCCCCGCGACCTGGACCACGCGGTTGAAATGCTTCAAACGCTTCGCGGGCAAACGCATAAAGTGATTACCGCAGTGTGCGCCACCGACGGGCACCAATGGTCGCAGGCTGAATCCATCGCTGAGGTTACGTTTCACCGGGTGGACGATGCGTTCATTCGCTACTACGTTGAAACGTTTCAACCGCTTGACAAAGCGGGCGCCTACGGAGCCCAAGAATGGTTTGGCCAACTGGCCATCGAGCGCATCCACGGTACGTTTGACAACGTCAAAGGGCTACCGCTGGACACCGTGGTCGAGGTCCTTGGCCCATGGCTTGAAAACGCCTAACGCGTTTCGCGCATATTCCCGATATTGCGGCCCATGCTGCGCGCCCTGACTCCCCTCCTCGTTCTGATTGTTGCCCTCGTCTTCAACGTTCAGGTATACGGCGACCGAAGCCTCGAGGGCAGCAACCAGCTGATCCTGCTCGCCGCGGCAGGTGTGGCCGCGCTGCTGGCCCCCAAGGACCGCAAATCGCTCATCTGGCACGGCATTCAAGGCACCATCTCTGATTCCGCCAAAGCCCTGCTCATTCTACTAATGGTCGGCGCCCTCGCCGGCACCTGGATGGCGAGCGGAATCATCCCGACCCTCATCGTCTACGGCCTCAAAATGCTGACGCCACAAACCTTTCTCGTCGCGGCCACCGTGCTGAGCGCCGCCGTAAGTCTGGCGACTGGCTCGTCGTGGTCCACCGCTGCAACCGTCGGAATCGCCCTGATGGGCATTGGCCAAAGCCTGGGACTGCCCGCAGGATGGATCGCCGGAGCCGTCATTTCGGGCGCCTACTTTGGCGACAAAATGTCTCCGGTTAGCGACACCACCAACATCGCGGCGACCATGGCCGGAGCCGAACTCACCGACCACATTCGCCACATGATCTGGACCTCGGGGCCCGCAATCCTTGTGGCCCTGGCCGTATTTGGCATCAAAGGCCTCTCGGCTAACGAATCCGGCGACCTCAGTGAAGTGGCCGTCATCACCGACCTGCTCGAGTCTAAGTTCACGATTAGCCCTTGGCTGCTGCTGGTTCCGATCGCCAGCATTGCGCTCATCGCCCTCAAGCTCGACGCACTGGCTGCCATGGGCCTCGGAACCCTCGCCGGAGCCGTCGCCGCCAACATCCTTCAGCCCCACATTATCGCCGAAATCGCCGGACACAGCGGCCCCACTGCATGGTACGAGGGCAGCATGCAGGCCATGTACGGCAGCACCCAAATTGCCATCGACCACCCCATGCTGAGCGACCTGCTCAAGGGTAAGGGCATGTACGGCATGCTGGGCACCGTCTGGCTGATTCTCTGCGCGCTCACCTTTGGCGGAATCATGGACGCCGCCGGCTTTCTATCCACCCTTACGCAGGGTCTGCTTCGCGTGGCGCGCGGAACCTTCGGCCTCATCTCGTCAACCCTAGCCTCAGGACTGATGCTCAACATCACCGCTTCGGACCAGTACTTGGCCATCGTGGTTCCGGGGCGCATGTTCAAGAAGGCCTACGAGGAACGTGGTCTCAAACCCGAAAACCTCTCACGAGCCCTCGAAGATTCCGGAACCGTGACCTCGGCCCTCGTGCCCTGGAACACCTGCGGTGCCTACCAATCCAGCGTGCTCGGCGTCGCCACCGGCGAGTACTTCATTTATGCCATTTTTAACTGGATGAGCCCGCTTGTGAGCCTACTCCTCGCCGCCACGGGCTGGAAGATTACCAAGCGCTAGTCTGCAGTCCGTACTTTTGCCGCTATGCCCTTACTCAGCATCGTCATGCCGGCCTACAACGAAGCCGCGACCATTCACCTCATTTTGGACAAAGTCCGCGACTGCCGCCTGCCCGATGGATGGACCAAAGAGCTCATCGTCGTCAACGACTGCAGCAAAGACGGAACCGAAGAGGCCATCGAGCACTACGCATCTGCCAACCCCTCACTGCCCCTCACCTACCGCAAGCACGAGGTCAACAAGGGCAAGGGCGCCGC
>DMDX01000076.1:4327-6711 GCA_003451355.1 Cryomorphaceae bacterium | reverse complement strand
ATCGCTACCATGGGTAGGTCCCGCGGAACCTCATCGAGCGTTTTCGACCAAAGGCTGCGCGTCGTCAGGTCGCGCTGCACCTGAAATCGACCGTTGCCCAGGTCCCGAACCTCCCAGCCCAAGTCCTCGAGCGCATTAGCGGTGGAGGGGTGGCAGGCCGTTTGTTCGGTTCCGCAGCTGCGCACGGTGATTCGAGGATCTCCCTGCCATCGGTGGGCAGCGAGGGCCTCTGAGAGCTGGCTGCGCCGCGAATTGTGGGTGCAGACAAAGAGCAACTGAATGGGGCCTTTGGTCAGGGCCGCCGCGATGGCTTCGGCCGCGGGCCGTACATCTTTTGGCGGAACTAGCAGCATGGATCCGCCGGGGTTTGAAGCTGTGCGACGGTCGCTTTGAGGAGCGCTAATGCGCTTTCGGAGAGGCAGTAGCAGGTTTTCGGTCCCTGTACGCTGCCTTGAATGATTCCGGCCGACTTGAGCTCTTTGAGGTGCTGGCTCACGGTCGCTTGCGAGAGTCCCGTAATTTCTACGAATTCTCCGCAGACGCAGGCTTGCTGGGCCGCGATGGCGTGTACGATGGCGAGGCGAGCTGGATGGCCCAAAGCCTTGAAGAGTTCGGCGAGCGCAAGGTGCTCAGGGGTAAATGATTCGGTATGGCTAGTGCCCATGGGGGTCGTATTATTGCTTTATTGCAATATTACGATATATCTAAGTTTTGTACTATGCCGTGAACGAAAGCCGCGGAATTCCCGTGTCAAAGTCTGCCATTCGCCCAATGGGCTCAGCGTTTAGTCCCTTGGCCGCGAGTGCTTCGCGCACGTGCAGCGCCGCGTCGGCACTTGCGAACACGAGCAATCCCCCGCTAGTTTGCGGGTCGCAGAGCACCGCCATGGTGTAGCCGTCCATAGGACTTGAGTCCGGCTGAATCGAACGGTAGTTGGTCGTCGTCAAGTTGGGCAGGCAGAACTGCTGGTAGAGGGCGCGAAGGCGTTCAGGGTCGTAGGTCGCCACCGCAGCCATGTCGAGCTCTGCCCTCAGTCCACTGGCGCTGGCCACTTCGAGCAAGTGACCTGCGAGTCCAAATCCAGTGACGTCGGTCATGCTGTGAACCCCGGGGATTTCGGCCAGTTCCGGCCCAATGTCGTTGCGGGTGAGCATGGTTGCGAGCGCCCATTCGCGGTCGGAATCGGTGGCGGTTCCGCGCTTCGTAGCTGTGGCCAAGATGCCCAAACCCAGGGGTTTGGTCAAAAAGAGCACGTCGCCGGGTTGGGCTTGGCTGTTGGTTTTGAGGTGCGCCTTATCGACGATTCCGCTGACGCTGAGGCCAAAAAGCGGTTCGGGAATGTCGATGCTGTGGCCTCCGGCGAGCGGAATCCCGGCTTCGCGGCACACGTCACGCGCTCCTTCAATTACCCGGCCGGCCAGCTCTGCCGGTAAGCGCTCAATCGGCCACGCGAGCAGTGCCAGTGCCGAAATGGGTTTGCCGCCCATCGCGTACACG
The DNA here is from genome assembly GCA_003451355.1 of Cryomorphaceae bacterium. Classification (GTDB taxonomy): domain Bacteria; phylum Bacteroidota; class Bacteroidia; order Flavobacteriales; family Schleiferiaceae; genus TMED14. The sequence goes on along the minus strand of DMDX01000076.1, from coordinate 5,214 downwards.
TCGCTCAGTGCGTTCGTGGCAGCAATGCGACCAAAGTCGTAGGGGTCGTCGACGATTGGGGTAAAAAAGTCGACAGTTTGAACGAGTCCGCGGCCGTCGCCGAGGTCAACCACTGCGGCGTCGTCGGCGTGCTCGTGGCCCACCCAGAGTTGGGGCCAAAAATCGCTGGATCGGACGCCACTCGCGCCGAGTATGCACTGAAGGGCCTCAGGGCCGAGTTTGCATCCGCATCCCGATCCGGGATTGAATTCGGTGAGTTTCATGGCAGAGAAATGAGTTCGCGGGCGACTTCGGCGTCGCTCTTGCCGGTACCGTCCAGGCGGGCGGTGATGGTTTCGGTCCGTGCGGCTACGCTTTCGGCGTAGGTTCGGTCGTAGTAGTGCAGCGCGATTCGGGCTGCGTCAGCCAGGTTGCCTTGCTGGACGTGGTCCACGGCTTCTCGCGCATTTTGGTCCCCCAAACGCTTTGAAATGCGCACAAACGTTTCGGCGAGCTCTTCGCGGGATGCTTGGCCGTAGGCCGCCACCAGTCGCTCAATCCGTTCGTCAAGACTGCGTTCAAGCAGCACCACCGGAGCCGATTTTTTATGCGCAAAAAAGCTCTGCTGCAGCCAAATACGCCCAATGGATCGCGATTCGTCCTCAATCCAAATCCGTGGCTGCCCGTCGAGCTCGGCCAGGCGCACGGCTCCGTCGTTCTCAAACTGTTCGTTGGTGGGCTGCGGCAGTTCGCCGATCTGACCAAATGCGGAACCCTTGTGGTTCGCCAAGCCCTCAAGGTCGAGCACCGGCGCGCCAAGTTCGAGCATGGCCCGAAGTACTTCGGTTTTGCCCGATCCAGTAAGGCCTGCGAGCACGACATAGGGTCGTTCCGCACCCCAGGATTGG
>DMDX01000076.1:3587-4106 GCA_003451355.1 Cryomorphaceae bacterium | reverse complement strand
CGTTCCGCACCCCAGGATTGGAGTACGCGTCCGCGGTAGGCTTTGTAGCCACCTTCCCAGCGGTTCACTTCGTATCCGGCGGTGCCGAGCAACCAAGCCACGGATCCGCTGCGTTGGCCCCCGCGCCAGCAGTAGACTTCGACGGGAGAGGCGTCGCGCTTGACGCGGGCATCGACCTCTGCCACCAAATTAGCCATTCGCAACCCAGCGTACTTGAGGCCCAGGCGCACCGCTTTGGCGGGGGATTGCTGCTTGTACACGGTTCCGATTTCGGCCCGCTCGCCGTCGCTGAATAAGGGCAGCGAAATGGCCCTAGGCGCATGGCCGTTGGCGTATTCTGAAGGGCTTCGAACGTCAAATAGGGGCATTGAGCGAAGGTACGATGCACCCTACCTTTAGGCCGTGCGAAGCATTATTCTTCTCAGTTTGACCGCGGTGGCGGTCGCATCCTGTGTCGTGCCGAAGCAGGTCGTAGATCGCCAGTTGGCGGTGGTAGACCGCCTTCGCGCGGACAGCGCC
>DMDX01000076.1:2277-3431 GCA_003451355.1 Cryomorphaceae bacterium | reverse complement strand
CGGTACGCGATAGCTTGCAGGCCATCGAAAATTGGGGCGAGCAGTCTGAAAAAGCGTCAGTGGAACTCGCCCGCGAGCTCGAGCGCAAGGCAGATGAACTTCAGTTGGCCCAGCTCCGCGCGGATTCGCTTCAGGAGCGCGTGCTCAAGAACGCCACCCAGCGCGACGTATGGCGCCTCGAACGCCTCGCTGCAGAGCGCAAAATGCTCAAGGCCCAGCGCCGCGCCGATTCACTTCAAGAAGTGGTCGTTCAGCTTCAGACCGCCAAAAAGCACCGGTAGCGGGGCGGAACTCAGTCCTTTTCGACAAAGTCAAGGTCGCGGCCAAAGGTCTCGGCCAACCCTGCTGCAGCCCAAAGGGTGACGGCAAAGACGATCACGGCGGTTAGGATTCCGCCCTCGAGGTAGCCGGCTTTGGCGGTAAGCCACAAAAACAACGCTGAAATGAGGTTGAGCGACCCACGAACCATATTCGGAATCGTCGTAGCGGCGGTGGCGCGCAGGTTGGTTCCGAAGTTTTCGGCGCCCACCGTCACAAAAAGGGCCCAGAATCCGGTCCCGAAGCCCATGATTCCGCAGGCCCAGTAGAGTTCGTTGGCGGTCGATGCGGTGAAAAAGCGAAGCATTCCCAACGCCGTAATCGCGTAAAAAACGTACAGCGCTTTTTTACGCGATTTAAGCGCTTGGCTGAGCAACCCGATGAGGATGTCGCCCGCCGAAATCGCAGCGTAGGCGTAGAGGATTCCGCGGCCCGGATCAATGGCCTCGGTGATGCCAAGGTGCACCGCGAATTCGCGGCTGAAGCTCACGAGGATTCCGATGACAAACCAGGTCGGGAGGCCGATCAGGACGCTGCGCAGGTAGCGCATGCTGCGTTCACGGGTGCGAAAGAGTTGAAGAAGGCTACCCCGCAGCACGTCGGTGCGCGCTGCGGTTTGGTGAAAGAGTCCGGAGTCCAGCACTTTAAGCCGCAACAGCAGCAGGCTAAGGCCCATTCCGCCCCCGATGAAGTAGGCGGTGCGCCATTCCACGGCTTGGGCGACAAAAAATGCGGCTACGGCGCCCAAAAGGCCGATACCCGCGACGAGGGAGGTGCCGATTCCGCGCTTAGCGGCAGGAAGCAGTTCGCTGACCAACGTGATGCCCGCGCCAAGC